>NZ_KV807734.1:0-16079 GCF_001812125.1 Streptococcus sp. HMSC071D03 | reverse complement strand
CTAGTTTGCTCTTTGATTTTCATTGAGTATTAGGTGAATGACTTGGTCGTAGTGTTTTAAGTCCTCTTCTGTGTAGTGGTGAATGACTTCTATGACTGTTTGAGGTAGGGAGAAGAGCAAGTCACTGATCTTTCTGCTATTTTCCAAGTCAAGATTGGCCTTAATCTCATCGGCTAAGATGAGTTGGCTATCATGATAGAGGGTGCGAGCTCTTATCAAACTATGAGAATGTGGAACTTGCTAAAAAAGTAATTCTTAAACCATACCAAACGCTAGCGATTTATGTAGATTAAGTTCAGAAAGAGCCTTCTTCTAAGGAATAAAAGGGCTCTTTTTTAGCTAGCATTCATTTTTTTGAAAGCGTAACTCAAACTAGTCAGGCGTAGGACTTTATGGTATAATATAGAAGATTCAAAAAGAAACAGGAGAAATGTTATGAACCTTATTTTAGCAATTGTATTGATTCTTTTAGCTTTTCTAGGAGGAGCTCTTGGAGGTATGTACTTGGTGCGCAAGCAAATCGAAAAAGAATTTGCGGATAACCCACGTTTGAACGCAGAAGCAGTTCGTACTCTCTTGAGTGCAAACGGTCAAAAGCCAAGTGAAGCCAAAGTACAACAAGTTTACCACCAAATCATTCGCCAACAAAAAGCAGCCCTTGCTAACAATAAAAAGAAATAAATAGGAAAAGTCTGGGATGAAAGTTCCAGACTTCTCACTATGTTTGACTGATATTTAGAGACAAGACTTTTTCCTTGCATTCTATTGATATTTGATTATGATTAAGAGGGAGACAGTGGGGAACTACCCAGTCTGTCAGCAATTTCAGAAAGAAATGAATAATAATGAACTATCAATCAGGAAAAAATACTAGAAAGAAGACTGTATGGATAATCGACCGATTGGTTTTTTGGATTCGGGCGTTGGAGGTTTGACGGTTGTACGTGAACTCATGCGCCAGCTTCCCCATGAAGAAATCGTCTATATTGGAGATTCGGCACGGGCTCCTTATGGTCCCCGTCCTGCTGAGCAGATTCGTGAATATACTTGGCAACTGGTCAACTTTCTTTTGACCAAGGATGTTAAGATGATTGTCATTGCTTGTAATACAGCAACGGCAGTCGTCTGGGAAGAGATTAAAGCTAAGTTGGATATTCCGGTGTTGGGTGTGATTTTGCCTGGTGCATCAGCAGCTATCAAAGCAAGTCAAGGTGGGAAAATCGGTGTGATTGGAACCCCGATGACGGTAAAATCAGATATTTATCGACAAAAGATTCATGATCTAGACCCAGATTTACAAGTGGAAAGCTTGGCCTGCCCTAAGTTTGCTCCCTTGGTCGAGTCAGGTGCTCTATCGACCAGTGTGACCAAGAAAGTCGTTTATGAAACCTTGCGTCCCTTAGTCGGAAAAGTAGATAGCTTGATTTTAGGCTGTACTCATTATCCACTCCTCAGATCCATTATTCAAAATGTCATGGGGCCTAAGGTTCAGCTGATCGATAGTGGAGCCGAGTGCGTGCGGGACATCTCAGTCTTGCTCAATTATTTTGAAATCAATCGTAGCCGTGATGCAGGCCCGCTACAACACCGTTTTTACACAACAGCAAATAGCCAAAGTTTTGCCCAGATAGGAGCAGAATGGCTGGAAAAAGAGATTCATGTGGAGCATGTAACATTATGACAAACAAAATTTATGAATACAAGGACGACCAGGACTGGTATGTAGGATCCTACAGTGTTTTGGTGGCATTCGGACTTTGACGGATGATGACTTAGCGTTTCCTTTGTTTGATTTAGCCAAAATCTTTCGAGATGAGGAGCGAGGATTTCCGCTTTCAGTCACTGTTTTACGATATGGTTCAGCCTATCGCTTACTCTCTTTTGTGGTAGATATTCTTAACCAAGAAGCGGACCGAAACTTAGAAGTCATTCAACGTCAAGGTGCCTTGCTCTTAGTTGAAAATGGCCAACTCTTGCATGTGGAATTGCCTAAAGAAGGAGTCAACGTTCAAGATTTCTTTGAGACAAATAAGGTCAGAGAAACTTTGCTGATTGCGACTCGTAACGAGGGCAAAACCAAGGAATTTCGTGCTATCTTTGACAAACTTGGATATGATGTGGAGAATCTCAATGACTATCCTGACCTGCCTGAAGTAGCAGAAACAGGTATGACCTTTGAAGAAAATGCCCGCCTTAAGGCAGAAACTATTTCTAAATTAACAGGCAAGATGGTTTTAGCTGATGACTCTGGTCTTAAAGTCGATGTCCTCGGTGGATTACCAGGTGTCTGGTCAGCTCGATTTGCAGGAGTAGGGGCTACCGACCAAGAAAATAATGCTAAACTCTTGCACGAATTAGCCATGGTCTTTGAACTCAAGGACCGTTCGGCACAATTCCACACCACCCTGGTCGTAGCTAGCCCAGGTAAGGAAAGCTTGGTGGTCGAAGCTGATTGGCCAGGCTACATTAACTTTGAACCTAAGGGTGAAAATGGTTTTGGCTATGATCCTCTTTTCCTAGTAGGAGAAACAGGCAAGTCATCAGCTGAATTAACCCTTGAAGAAAAAAATAGTCAATCCCACCGTGCCTTAGCCGTTAAGAAACTTTTGGAGGTATTTCCATCATGGCAAAGCAAACCATCATTGTAATGAGTGACTCCCACGGAGATAGCTTGATTGTAGAAGAAATCCGTGACCGCTATCTTGGGAAAGTTGATGCCATTTTTCACGATGGTGACTCGGAACTTCGCCCAGACTCACCACTCTGGGAAGGAATCCAAGTAGTCAGAGGAAACATGGACTTTTATTCAGATTATCCAGAACGCTTGGTGACTCAACTAGGCTCTACCAAGATCATCCAGACCCATGGACATTTGTTTGATATTAACTTTAATTTCCAGAAACTAGATTTCTGGGCTCAGGAAGAAGATGCAGATATCTGTCTTTATGGGCACTTGCATGTTCCAAACGCTTGGATGGAAGGAAAGACCCTCTTTCTAAACCCTGGTTCTATCAGTCAGCCACGTGGGACTATCAGAGAATGCCTCTATGCCCGTGTAGAGATTGATGATAGCTACTTTAAAGTGGACTTTTTGACACGTAACCATGAGGTCTATCCAGGCTTATCCAAGGAGTTTGCTCGATGATTGCCAAGGAGTTTGAACAGTTTTTACTGGAGCAAGAGGAAACCTTTTTAACTCCTGCTGAAAATTTGGCTGTACTCATTGATAGCCACAATGCAGATCATGCAATTCTCCTCCTTAGCCAGATGACCTATACAAGAGTGCCAGTAGTGACTGATGAGAAAGAATTTGTCGGAACCATTGGACTTAGAGACATTCTGGCCTACCAGATGGAGCAGGGCTTGAGTCAGGAAGCTATGGCAGACACGGATATCGTACATATGACCAAGAAGGACGTAGCAGTTGTCAGTCCAGACTATACACTGACGGATGTTTTACATAAGTTAGTGGATGAGTCTTTCCTACCAGTCGTTGACAAGGATGGTATCTTCCAAGGCATTATCACACGGAAATCAATCCTTAAGGCTGTCAATGCTCTCTTGCATGACTTTAGTAAGGAATATGAGATTCGAAGCAAATGAGAGAAGGGATTTCAGCATTTTTAGAGGAAAAGCAGGGCTTATCTGCCAATTCCAAGCAGTCTTATAAGTATGATCTTGAGCAATTTTTAGACATTGTAGGCGAGCGGATTTCTGAGACCAGTCTCAAGATTTATCAAGCCCAACTGTCAAGTTTGAAGATTAGTGCTCAAAAACGTAAGGTTTCTGCTTGTAACCAGTTTCTCTACTTTCTCTATCAAAAAGGGGAACTCAAGACCTTTTATCGCATAGAATTGCTTAAGCAGGCCGAGCAGCAACAAGCAAAACCTGAGCTTTTGGACCTAGAATCCTTTTGGCAGGAAAGCGACTTTCCAGAGGGACGCTTACTGGCGCTCCTCATCTTGGAAATGGGACTCTTGCCAAGCGAGATTTTAACTCTAAAGGTTGCGGATATCAATCTGGATTTTCAAGTTTTGAGAATCAAGAAGGCTTCCCAACAGAGAATTGTAGCTATCCCCACGCGCTTGCTTCCAGAACTGGCTCCCTTGATGGACCAGACCTATATTTTTGAAAAGTCTGGCAAAGCCTACTCGCGTCAGTGGGCCTTTCGTCAGTTAGAAGCCTTTCTAAAAGAAAAAGGTTTTTCAGACTTATCTGCCCAAGGATTGAGAGAACAGTTTATATTAAGACAAATCGAAGAAAAGGTTGACTTGTACGAAATTGCTAAAAAATTAGGATTAAAGACAGTCATGACCTTGGAAAAATATAGATAATGGATATTAAATTAAAAGATTTTGAAGGGCCTTTGGATCTTCTTTTGCACTTGGTTTCAAAGTACCAGATGGATATCTATGATGTGCCGATTACAGAGGTTATCGAGCAATATCTAGCCTATATCTCGACATTACAAGCTATGCGTTTGGAAGTCGCAGGTGAGTACATGGTCATGGCTAGTCAACTCATGCTGATCAAGAGTCGTAAGCTCTTGCCCAAGGTTGCAGAAGTGACAGACCTAGAGGATGACCTGGAGCAGGACCTCCTTTCTCAAATCGAAGAATACCGCAAGTTTAAACTTTTGGGAGAGCAGTTGGAAGTGAAACACCAAGAACGAGCTCAATATTACTCAAAAGCACCTACTGAGTTGATTTATGAGGATGCTGAACTTGTGCATGATAAGACCACAATCGATCTTTTCTTAGCCTTTTCAAACTTGCTTTCCAAGAAAAAAGAAGAATTCTCGCAAAATCATACAACCATTTTACGAGATGAGTATAAGATCGAGGATATGATGATTATCGTCCGAGAAGCCTTGGTTGAAGGTCAACAATTGCGCTTGCAGGATTTGTTTAAAGAAACCAGGAATTTACAAGAGGTCATTACACTCTTTTTAGCGACCTTGGAGTTGATTAAAACCCAAGAAATTCTCTTAATTCAAAAAGAGAGCTTTGGAGATATCTATCTCCTGAAAAAGAAAGACGAAAATCAAGTAGAACAAAGTCAGGCTTGATAGAGAGGAAGTATGAGTACTTTAGCAAAAATAGAAGCGCTCTTGTTTGTAGCGGGTGAAGAGGGGATAAGAATTCGCCAATTGGCTGAACTCCTTTCTTTGCCACCGACTGGGATTCAGCAAAGCTTAGAAAAGTTAGTCCAAAAGTATGAAAAAGACCAGGATTCCAGTTTAGCCTTGATTGAGACAGGTGGTGCCTACAGATTGGTAACCAAGCCTCAATTCGCAGCTATTTTGAAAGAATATTCTAAGGCGCCCATCAACCAGAGTCTATCTCGAGCTGCGCTAGAAACCTTGTCCATCATTGCTTATAAGCAGCCTATCACACGAATAGAAATTGATGCCATCCGTGGGGTCAACTCGAGTGGAGCCTTGGCAAAGTTGCAGGCTTTTGATCTGATAAAGGAAGACGGGAAAAAAGAGGTTTTGGGTCGCCCTAATCTCTATGTAACTACGGATTATTTCCTAGATTACATGGGTATTAATCATCTGGAAGAATTGCCAGTGATAAATGAGCTTGACATTCAAGCACAAGAAAGCCAATTATTTGGTGAAAGGATAGAAGAAGATGAGAATCAATAAATATATTGCCCACGCAGGTGTGGCCAGTAGGAGAAAAGCAGAAGAGTTGATCAAGCAAGGATTGGTGACTGTCAACGGACAGGTAGTGCGTGAACTAGCGACTACTATCAAGTCAGGCGACAAGGTCGAAGTTGAAGGTCAACCAATCTATAACGAAGAAAAGGTCTATTATCTGCTCAATAAACCACGTGGTGTAATTTCCAGTGTAACGGATGACAAGGGCCGCAAGACGGTTGTTGACCTTTTACCCAATGTTAAAGAACGGATTTATCCTGTGGGACGTTTGGACTGGGATACATCTGGAGTCTTGATTTTGACCAACGATGGGGACTTTACAGATGAGATGATTCACCCTCGTAATGAGATTGATAAGGTCTATGTTGCGCGTGTGAAAGGGATTGCCAACAAAGAAAACCTCCGTCCTTTGACTCGAGGCGTTGAAATTGAAGGCAAGAAAACCAAGCCAGCCGTCTACGAAATTCTCAAAGTAGATCCAGTAAAAAACCGTTCGGTTGTCCAGCTAACCATTCATGAAGGACGCAATCACCAGGTTAAAAAGATGTTTGAAGCAGTTGGGCTCCAAGTGGATAAGTTGTCTCGGACACGTTTTGGACATTTAGACTTGACAGGACTTCGTCCAGGAGAAGCACGTCGTCTCAATAAAAAAGAAATCAGCCAGCTACACACCATGGCTGTAACAAATAATAAATAATGAAAAAAATCTTAATTGCGCCAGTGCGCTTTTACCAACGCTTTATCTCGCCAGCTTTTCCACCGTCTTGCAGATTTGAGCCCACTTGTTCAAATTACATGATTCAGGCTATTGAAAAACATGGCCTCAAGGGAGTTTTGATGGGCTTGGCTAGGATATTACGTTGCCATCCTTGGTCTGAAACGGGTAAAGATCCAGTGCCAGATCATTTTTCATTAAAGAGAAATACAATATAAAATTGGCTTCTAATGTATAAAACACAGATAGATTATACTTGGTATTTATCAAGTGCCATCTATCTGTGTTTTTATTTATTATTGATGTTTCTGTTATTTATTCCAAAATGTTTTTGCCTTCTTTAACACGCCAATGATAATCTGATAAAATAATATCTTCAAGGGAGTAACTAGCTTTCCAATCAAGATATTTTTTAGCTTTTGAGGCATCTGCAAGGACGCTAGCGGGGTCACCAGCACGGCGAGCAACAATTTCGTGTGGGATTTTTTGATTCAGTAATTCTTCAGCAGTTTTAAATATTTCTTTGACGGTATAGCCTTTTTCAGTTCCTAAGTTAAAGATTTGAGAAGAACTGTCTTCTTGAAATAGGTAATTCATCCCTTTAACATGAGCCTGTGCAAGGTCCAAGACATGAATGTAATCCCGAATACATGAACCGTCACGTGTATCGTAGTCATCTCCAAATATTTTTAGGCTATCATTTTGTCCCAATGCGGTCTTGTTGATGTTTGGAATGATGTGAGTTGGATTTTTCACACGCAGACCGTTTGAAGCATCCATTTCTGCCCCAGCAACATTGAAATAGCGGAAAATAACATATTTCCAATCGTAGCGATTAGCCATCCAGTAAATCATTCGTTCGCCCATCAGTTTTGTCTCTGCATAAGGGTTGACAGGGTCGAGTAGGGTATCTTCAGTAGCTGGCTTATCAATACAATTATTACCATAGAGAGAAGCAGTCGAAGAGAACATGATTTTTTGAATGCCAACTTCAGATAAGACTTTAAGAACTTGGTTCATCCCAGCAACATTGGCAGTGAAGTATTTGCTTGGGTTTTCAATACTTTCGCTCACAACAATCTCACCTGCACAATGGAGAACAGCGTCAACCTTGTTTTCTTCCAAGTAAGTTTTTAAGGTACTAGCATCATAAACATCTAGTTGTTTAAAGCTAGCACGACTATCCACAGCAGAACGATTTCCTGTAGAGAGATTATCTAGGACATGCACCTGGTAGCCAGCATTTAAAAGAGCTTTAACGGTATGGGAGCCAATGTAGCCAGCCCCACCTGTAACAAGAATTGTTTTAGTCATGATTTTTTCCTTTTTCTAATTTTGTTCTATTTTAAAAAATGTAGAAGAAAAAGTCAAATATTTTTTATAGTTTCATAAAAGTAAAGATGTTGGTGTTATAATTTTTTTATACCTTTCCTCATATACAAGGGAATACTGTTTTACTACTTAGAAAATAAGATATGATTTGTAGAAAGAAGACTAAGATACCAACTTCCCACTACCTTTCTCCTATAAAAAGTGGTAAAATGGTTGAAAGAAAGAAGGGATAGAAATGACAACATTATTTTCTAAAATCAAAGAAGTAACAGAACTTTCCGCTATCTCAGGTCATGAAGCACCTGTACGTGCTTATCTTCGTGAAAAAATTACCCCTCACGTGGATGAAGTTGTGACTGATGGCTTGGGTGGTATTTTTGGGGTTAAACACTCAGAAGTTGAAAATGCACCTCGTGTTTTGGTAGCCTCTCACATGGATGAAGTTGGTTTTATGGTAAGTGAAATCAAGCCAGACGGGACCTTCCGAGTAGTCAGCATTGGTGGTTGGAACCCTATGGTTGTTAGCAGCCAGCGTTTTAAACTCTTTACGCGCCAAGGACGTGAAATTCCAGTCATCTCAGGTTCAGTACCTCCACATTTGACTCGAGGCACAGGTGGCCCAACCATGCCAGCTATTTCAGATATCGTTTTTGACGGTGGTTTTGCAGATAAGGCTGAGGCTGAAAGCTTTGGTATCCGTCCTGGAGATACTATCGTTCCAGATAGTAGCGCAATCCTAACTGCTAATAAAAAAAATATCATCTCAAAAGCATGGGATAACCGTTATGGAGTTCTCATGGTTAGCGAGTTGGCAGAAAACTTGTCAGGTCAAAAACTGGGAAATGAACTTTACCTAGGTGCTAACGTCCAAGAGGAAGTTGGACTTCGTGGTGCCCATGCATCTACAACAAAATTTGATCCAGAAGTATTCCTTGCGGTGGATTGCTCACCAGCAGGTGATGTTTATGGTGGTCAAGGTAAGATTGGTGATGGAACCTTGATTCGTTTCTACGATCCAGGTCACTTGCTTCTCCCAGGCATGAAAGATTTCCTTTTGACAACTGCTGAAGAAGCTGGTATCAAGTACCAATACTACTGTGGAAAAGGTGGAACTGACGCAGGTGCAGCTCATCTGAAAAATGGTGGAGTACCATCAACAACAATCGGTGTTTGTGCTCGTTATATCCACTCTCACCAAACCCTTTACGCTATGGATGACTTCCTAGAAGCCCAAGCTTTTCTACAAGCCTTGGTGAAAAAATTGGATCGCTCAACTGTAGATTTGATTAAGAACTATTAAATTTAAAAATGGAGGTGTGTAGGATGGAAGAAGCCAACCTAGAAACCTTGGTACGGGATCTTTACAATAATGCCCGTCAAAACTTGAGTGAAGATTTAGTGGCTGCACTCCTAGAAACTGCTAAGCAGTTGCCCAGCACCAATGAGCGCTTGCTTGCAGTCCGACTTTCAGGGCTAGTCACACTTGAACTCCTCAAGAATCCTAGAACACCAGCGCCAGAGTTAGTTAATCTGGCCCGCTATATCAAAAAGGAAGAAGCAAGGTACAAGGGTGCAGCTGCCTCTTCCTTTATGATTGGAGAGCTATTTAAAATGCTTTGATTCGAGAGAATCAAAGCATTTTTTTATATTAAATTTGTTCAGCCAAAACCTTTTCAGCAAGGTTCATAGCGTGGTCTGACACACGAGTATAGTGTGAAATGATGTCGATAAAGTTGACACCTGCTTGGGTAGAACATTCACCGTTGTTAAGGCGTTTGATGTGTGTCTTACGAAGGACGCGTTCCATCTTGTTGATGGCTTCATGGCGTTCAATAAGAGCTTGAGCTTTTTCAAGGTCATTGTTTTCAACACTTTCAAGAGCATCTTTAACGAAATCGCTTGTTTGACGGTAAATCTCTTCCAACTCTTCTAGTGCTGAGTTAGAGAATTGAACATTCTTGCGTTGCAAGTAGTCGTTAAGATTAATCAAAGCTTCAGCGTGGTCACCGATACGTTCCAAGTCTCGAGAAGAGTCAAGGATGTTGGTTAAGACTTCACTCTCTTTTTGGCTCAATGCTTCACTAGATAGACTAATGAGGTAACGTGTTAATTTCTCGTCGATTGTGTTGATAGCTTCTTCGGTCTTGTGTCCTTTTTCTGCGACTTTTTCATTAGAATTGATAATGTAGTCGTAAGAAAGATCGAATGCTTTAACAGCATAGTTTCCTAGGTGCAAGAGTTCTTTCTTGGCATTTCCTAGGGCGATAGAAGGAGCTTGCTTGATGAGTTGTTCATCCAGGTAAAGAGGTTCGTATTTAACAACTTCGTCTTCACCAGGGATTAGCTTAGTAACAAAGTAAGCCAAAGCACCGATGAATGGGAATTGTACAATGGTGTTACTTACGTTAAAGGCACCGTGTGAGAAGGCAATAGTCATCTCAGGTGAGAGGTGAAGTAGTGCCTGGAAGTACTCGATCATCGAAGTGAATGGGCCTAACAAGATTAAGCAGAGGATGGTTCCTAAAACGTTAAAGGTAACGTGTGTTGCTGCAACTCGCTTAGCAGAGATGTTTGCTCCGGCTGCTGCGATGATAACTGTTAAGGTTGTACCGATATTATCTCCGAATAGGACTGGTAGTGCCCCTTTGAGGTCGAGGAATCCACCTGCATAAAGACCTTGTAGGATCCCGATGGTTGCAGAAGAAGCCTGAATCAGAACGGTAATAACTGCACCAGCCACAACTCCCAAGATAGGATTTTGACCCAAGGTAACCATGTATTCCTTGAACTGAGGCAAGTCTTTAAGAGGGCTCATCCCAGCACTAATGAGGTTGAGGGCATAGAAGATACCACCCACACCAAAAAGGATACGTCCAATATTATTTGCAGTACGGTTTTTTGTAAAGAATAAGAACATGGTTCCAAGGAAAATCAAGGGTAGGGCATACTCGCCAAGTTTGAAACCGATGATGAAGGACGTTACGGTCGTTCCAATATTGGCTCCCATGATAATCCCGATGGCCTGTCTAAGGGTGAGGAGACTAGCACTGACTAGTCCAACCGTAATAACCGTTACACCTGTACTTGACTGGATTAGGGCAGTGACGACAATTCCCACTAAAACCCCTAAGAAGGGATTACTTGTGTACTTGTCAATGTAATATCGAAGGCGGTCTCCAGCAGCTTGTTGCAAACCGTCTCCCATGGTCTTGATACTATATAAAAATAGACCCAGACCACCTAAAAAGTGAAAAATAATTTCCTGCCAATTAATGGACATTTTCTTTTTCCTCCGAAAAATAATCGCGGAATTTCTCCCATTCTATTTTAAAGGATAAAAGTAAATCTAACAAGTAGTAAATGCTCTTTTTTTGAGAAAAATGTTGATTTTATTTGAAAAATAGCAGATGATTGTCTAATTTATATTAATTCTTCACTTCTTTATAGTTCTTGAAGGGCTAGTGTTGACTCTTTTTCTAAATATCGTAAAATAAAAATGACCTGTTCTGTATATTTTTGGAACAGCTACTTTTTTAAATCAAAAATAAAGCGCTTACTTTTTATGGAAAGTCAAAGGAGAAAAAGATGAAGAATCCATTTTTTGAAAAACATTGTCGCTATAGTATTCGGAAATTGTCAGTGGGTGCCTGCTCATTGATGATTGGTTCAGTTCTATTTGCAGGCCCAGCTTTGGCTGAAGAGTCTGTCGTTCCAGAAAATGGGACAACAACTACAGCAGTAGCTTCAGAGCAACCGTCAACCACTACTCCAGCAGAAGCAACCACACCAGCACCAGAAGTATTGAAAGAGCTGGAAGCGACGGAAGATAAGACAAGCGAGCAGCCTGTTTCAGAAGAGAAACCAAGTTTGGATCAATTGACTGCAGCTGATAGGGAAGCAACTAGCCCAGCAACTGAAACTCCTAAGGTTGAAGAAACGCCTGCTACTACAGAAAATAAGCCAGAAGAAAAAGCTACTGTCGCTGACGTTCCTAAGAAAGAAGAAAAAAGTCTTCGACCAAAAGAAATTAAGTTTGACACATGGGAAGATTTGTTGAAATGGGAACCAGGTGCTCGCGAAGACGATGCTATTAACCGCTCTTCAGTAGAACTAGCCAAGCGCTATCGTGGACATGTAGTTAACGAAAAAGCTAATAAGGACGCTAAGGTTGAAGCTCTTGCTAACACTAACTCTAAGGCTAAAGACCACGCTTCTGTAGGTGGTGAAGAGTTTAAAGCCTACGCTTTTGACTACTGGCAGTACTTGAATTCCATGGTCTTTTGGGAAGGGCTAGTCCCAACTCCAGACGTGATTGATGCTGGTCACCGTAATGGTGTTCCTGTATTGGGTACACTCTTCTTCAACTGGTCAAATAGCATTGCAGACCAAGAAAAATTTGCTTCAGCTCTACAACAAGACGAAGACGGAACTTTCCCTATCGCTCGTAAGTTGGTTGATTTGGCTAAATACTATGACTTTGATGGATATTTTATCAACCAAGAAACAACAGGAGATATCGTAACGCCTCTTGGTAAGAAAATGCGTGACTTCATGCTTTATACCAAGGAGTACGCAGCTCAAGTCAATCATCCAGTCAAGTATTCTTGGTACGATGCCATGACCTATGAATATGGTCGTTATCACGAAGACGGACTTGGTGAATACAACTACCCATTCATGGAAAAAGAGGGGGACAAGGTTCCTGCAGATCACTTCTTTGCCAACTTTAACTGGACCAAAGAGAAAAATGATTACTCTGTAACTATGGCAAAATGGCTTGGACGTAGTAGTATGATGTTTTTGCAGGTTTGGAATTGCAACAAGGTGGTTCCTACAAGACAAAAGTGAAATGGGATGCCCTTCTAGATGAAAATGGCAAGCTCCGATTATCACTTGGCCTCTTTGCACCTGATACTATTACCAGTCTTGGTAAGACAGGCGAAGACTATCATAAGAATGAAAACATCTTCTTTGCAGGTTATCAAGGAGATCCAACTGGTCAAAAACCAGAGGACAAGGACTGGTACGGGATTGCCAACCTCGTAGCTGACCGCACACCAGCAGTTGGACGTAGCTTCACAACATCCTTTAACACTGGACATGGTAAAAAATGGTTTGTAGATGGTAAAGTTTCCAAGGATTCTGAATGGAACTATCGTTCTGTATCAGGTATCTTGCCTACATGGCGCTGGTGGCAAACATCATCAGCTGCTAAACTCCAAGCTGACTATGACTTTGAAGATGCCTACAATGGAGGAAATTCACTCAAGTTTGCGGGTGATTTAGCTGAAAATACCAACCAAGATGTTCGTCTCTACTCTACAAAACTGGAAGTAACAGATAAAACGAAACTCCGTGTCGCCCATAAAGGCGGTAAGGGAAGCAAGGTCTATGTAGAATTTGCGACTCAGAAAAACTATACTTATGGTGGCGAGAATGCTCGTAAAGAGCTGACTCTATCTGACGATTGGACAAAAGACGAATTTGACTTGAGTACCTTGGCAGGTCAGACCATTTACGGTATCAAACTTACTTTTGAAAATACTGCTGCTCTTAAGGATTACCAATTTAACTTGGGTGAGTTGACAGTGTCAGATAATCAAGAGGCACCTCAAGCACCAACTGCTCTTAAAGTAGCTAAACAATCTCTGAAAAATGCTCAAGAAGCGGAAGCCATTGTTCAATTTACAGGTAACAAGGATGCTGACTTCTATGAAGTTTATGAGAAGGATGGCGATACTTGGCATCTATTGACAGGCTCGTCTGCCACTACGATCTACCTACCAAAAGTTAGCCGTTCAGCTAGTGCAACTGGTACTAGTCAAGAGTTGAAGGTTGTCGCAGTTGGGAAGAATGGACTTCGCTCTGAAGCAGCAACTACAAACTTTGAGTGGGGAATGACTGTCCAAGATACAAGCCTTCCAAGACCATTAGCAACAAACATCGTTCCAGGAGCGACTGTTATCGGAAGTACCTTCCCAAATACAGAAGGTGGAGAAGGCGTCGAAGGAATGTTGAATGGTACCATCACCAGCCTATCTGACAAATGGTCTTCTGCTCAGTTGAGTGGTAGCGTTGATATCCGTTTGACACAACCACGCCGTGTTGTTAGATGGGTCATGGACCACGCAGGAGCTGGTGGAGAGTCTGTTAATGATGGCTTGATGAACACCAAAGACTTTGACCTTTACTACAAAGATGAAGCAGGCGAATGGAAACTAGCTAAAGCTGTTCGTGGCAATAAAGCCCATGTTTCAGATATCACCCTTGATAGCCCAATCACTGCGCAAGACTGGCGCTTGAACGTCATCATGTCTGACAATGGAACACCGTGGAAAGCCATTCGTATCTACAACTGGAAGATGTATGAAACTCTTGATACGGAGAGCCAAAACATTCCAATGAGTAAAGTTGCAGCGCGTGTTCTAACTGATAATAAGGTTCAACTAGGATTCTCAGAAGTTCCTGCTGGGGCAACCATCACAGTCTATGACAAGGCAGATTCACAAACTCCAATCGCTACCTTAAATACAGCAGTTGGAGGGGATCTAGCGACAAATCCATTGAGCTTTGAAAAACGTCCAAGTCTTCTTTACTACCGAACACAATTGCCAGGGAAAGAAATCAGTAATACTCTTGCTGTAACAATTCCTCAGGATGAAAGAAAGATTAAGGCTGTCAGTCTAGAAGCAGCACCTAAAAAGACAACTTATCAAGGTGGTGAGGAATTGAATCTTAAAGGTGGTCTTCTCCGTGTCAAATACGAAGGTGAAGAAGCAGATGAAGTCATCAACCTTAGTCATGCTGGTGTTGTAGTCAACGGCTACGATGCTCACCATCATGGCGAACAAGAGTTAACAGTAACCTATCTTGGTCTTCCAGTTGCAGGAAGCTTCAAGGTTCAAGTGACAGGTGAAGAAGCTGGTCCAAAAGAAGTCGCAACCCTGTATATTAGTAAACAACCGAAGATTGATTACTTTGTAGGCGATGCTCTTGACTTATCAGAAGGACGCTTCAAGGTCTTGTATGACGATGAAACTGAGACAGAACATAGCTTTACAGACCAAGGAGTCGAAATTACAGGTTATGATTCTCAAAAAACAGGCCGTCAAAAACTTCAGTTGCACTATCAAGGACAAACTGTCGACTTTGATGTTCTAGTATCACCTAAGGCAGCCATTAACGACGAATATCTGAAACAAGAAATCACATCTGCTCAAGGACGCAAAGAAACATTAGCTTATATATTTGCGGATGCAGCAAAACAAGCAGCTCTTGCTGAGAAGATTGATGCAGCAAAAGCGATTTTAGAAAACCACGATGCTAGTCAAGAAGCAGTCAACCAAGCCCTGAACGATTTAAAACAAGCAGGTGCAGCCTTGGATGGAAATAAACGTTATCAAACTGCTAGAGAAGAATTGGAAAGCTTGCTCGAATCTGTCCTTGAAAAAGATCCTCAATCTGAGTTGATTGCGCAAGCTGAGACTTTATTATCTTCACAAATGCCAATTCCAGAAGCCTTTGCGGACATGAAAGAAAAGCTGAATAAGAAACTAGCTCCTGCAGAAGAAAGCCACCATGTGGGTAGCTTAGAAGAAGGAGAAACTGCGCCAACAGTTGAAGCTCTACCTGAGCTAGTGATTGAAACAGAAACTCAAATCTTCGAACGCTAAGAACGTCCAGCAGGAGACCTCTTGTTGGGTGAACGTCGTATTGTTCAGGTAGGTGTAGAAGGGCAGACTCGTCGTCTGATTGAAGTAGATGCCAAAGGTAACCGTACTCTTCTTAAAACAGAAGTAGTCAAGGAAGCAGTTGCAGAAATCACTGAAGTTGGTACCAAGGTAGAAAGCCGTGTTCAACCGCTAGACGGTCCAAAAGTCTTAGAAGTTAAGAAACCAAGCTTGGTTGTGGAAAAAGAAGTTCTTGCATATGGACATGAAGAAAGAGTAAATCCTAGCCTCCCAGTAGGAGAACGACGCTTGGTTCAAGTAGGAGTTGCAGGTCTTCGTAGAAACCTTGTAGAGATTGATTCTGAAGGACATCGCAGTCTTAAGGGGACGGAAGTTCTCAAGGAAGCCGTAACTGAGATTGTTGAAGTTGGTACAAAAGTGGATGTTCAAGCTGACAAACCTCTTGCACCTGCTCCAGTAGCACAAGTAGCTAAGCAGGAGCCAGCAAAAGCAGAAGCAAAAGCTGACAAACCTGAAGGAAAACAACTTCCAAGTACAGGTGAAGGAGTAGATGCAAATCTAGTAGCTCTTGGCTTAGCTGGAGTTTTAAGTGGTTTTGGTTTGCTAGCTCAAAAGAAAAAAGAAGATTAAGTTAATATAGTAAATTGAACCTAAAACAGTACATAATGTGGTATAA
>NZ_KV807733.1:0-974 GCF_001812125.1 Streptococcus sp. HMSC071D03 | reverse complement strand
ATCTTAGTATGTTTGTCAACTGTAGTGGGTTGAAGAAAAGCTAATCTCGAGAAAGGACAAATTTCGTCCTTTCTTTTTTGATGTTCAGAGCGATAAAAATGCGTTTTTTGAAGTTTTCAAAGTTCCGAAAACCAAAGGCATTGCGCTTGATAAGTTTGATAAGATTATTGGTTGCTTCCAGTTTGGCGTTTGAATAGGGGAATTGAAGAGCGTTGACGATTTTCTCTTTATCTTTGAGGAAGGTTTTAAAGACAGTCTGAAAAAGAGGATGAACCTGCTTTAGATTGTCTTCAATGAGTCCGAAAAATTTCTCTGCCTCCTTATTCTGAAAGTGAAAAATCAAGAGCTGATAGAGATTATGGTGGCATTTCAAGCCTTCTGAATAGCTCAAAATCTTGTCTAGAATCTCTTTATTGGTTAAGTGCATGCGAAAAGTAGGGCGATAAAAACGCTTATCACTGAGTTTACGACTATCCTGATTGATTCATAATTTGGACACGCACACGACTCATAGCACGGCTTAGATGTTGTACAATGTGAAAGCGATCTAGAACGATTTTAGCACATGGAAAAAGCTGTTTAGCCAAGGCATAATAAGGGCTAAACATATCCATAGTAATGATTTTGACGCGACTTCGGACAGAACTCTCATATTTAAGAAAATGATTTCGGATGATAGATTGTGTTCTACCTTCCAGAACTGTGATGATATTGAGATTGTCAAAATCTTGAGAAATGAAACTCATCTTCATATCCCAATTGCAACAGTCACTCCCCTGACTGTTTCAACGTCCCAAGACATAATCTCAGGAAGGCGATCATGCTTAAAACGGAAGTCATTGAGCTTACGAATAACGGTTGAAGTTGAAATGGCCAGCTGATGAGCAATATCGGTCATAGAAGTTTTTTCAATCAGCTTTTGAGCAATCTTTTGGTTGATGATATAGTCAATTGAAACAAGAACAAGACAAAAG
>NZ_KV807732.1:1877-19757 GCF_001812125.1 Streptococcus sp. HMSC071D03 | reverse complement strand
GGAGATTTCCTCACTACTAATCTTAGTATGTTTTAGTTTTACCTTAATTCGTTTATTGTTGTAGTAATCAATGTAGTCCACAATAGCTTGTTCCAATTGATTAAGTGATTTAAACGTCTTCTCGTAACCATAAAACATTTCCGCTTTCAAAATGCCAAAGAAAGATTCCATCATGCCGTTGTCTGGGCTGTTGCCTTTACGTGACATAGATGGCTGAATTCCCTTACTCTCTAAAAACCTGTGATAAAAATCGTGTTGATATTGCCATCCTTGATCACTATGGAGAATAGTATTTGTGTAATGTTCCTCACTGAAGGCCTGGTTTAACATAGCTTTCACTTGTTCTAAGTTTGGTGAAGTTGAAAGATTATAGGCGATAATTTCGCTATTAAAGCCATCTAAAACTGGTGATAAGTAAAGCTTTTGAATACTTGCTGGAATGGCAAATTCTGTCACATCTGTGTAGCACTTTTCCATTGGTTTGGCTGCTTCAAATTGGCGTTGAATAAGGTTATCTGCTTTCTTGCCAACGTCTCCTTTATGAGAAGAATATTTCCGTTTATGACGAATTCGAGCACTTAAACCAAGGATTTTCATCAGACGTTGGACCTTCTTATGGTTTACTATATGACCACGATTCCTCAATTCAAGAGTTATTCGGCGATAGCCATAATTTCCTATGTGCTCAGTAAAAATAGCTTGAATTTCAGCTTTAAGATCTTTATCTTTGTCAAGCCCATCTAGTTCCTTCAACTGATAGTAGTAAGTTGAGCGAGGTAAACGAGCCACTTCAAGAAGTAAATCTAGTCGAAATCCTTCTGAAGCCATTTCTCTAATTGTCTCTGCCTTTCTCGCTGTATGGCTTCGTCCCTGTCTTCCGGCTCTTTTAACTTTTTTAAGTAATCCACCTCGGTACGTAAGAGTTCATTCTCCTCTTGGAGTCGCTCTAGTTCTGTCATTTCTTCCCAAGTTTTCTTACGTTTACGTCCCATTTTAGGTACTCTCCCTCTTGTTTTCTCAACAATAGTATACCCGTTTTTCTTGTATTGTGCTAGCCAATTAAGAAGTATCGTACGACTTGGGAGTCCGTATTCAAGAGAAACTCTATCTTTAGTTCAGCCTTCATGTAAGACTTTATTAATCATTTCTTGTTTTAAATCAGGAGAATAGTAACGATTTTTTCCTTTTTTGACGAACTCTATTCCGTAACGATCAATCAATTTAATCATGTACCTAATATTAGAATTGTTTATCCCAAATTTATTTGAAAGCTTCTCTAAGCTATATCCTTGTTTTCTAAGTTCATAGATCTGAACTTTATCATCATAAGTTAATTTCATAATAAAAATACCCCAAAAGTTAGATTTTTTCTGTCTAACTTTTGGGGTTCAGTTCAATATGATGCGTTTTTTGATTTTAAAGACTTTTTGCCCAGACTCGTTGAATGTGCTCAATTTGTTCTGAGTTTAAGTGTTTAGGATAGAAGAGTTTTTCAGGAGCCTTGCTATAGAAGGTTCTGCTACATACTCTACAAGCCAGCTCATGACTGACTATTATTTCGGTTGTATAAGATAAAAATAGTTTTTACCTATGTTTAAAACT
Organism: Streptococcus sp. HMSC071D03; assembly: GCF_001812125.1. Classification (NCBI taxonomy): domain Bacteria; kingdom Bacillati; phylum Bacillota; class Bacilli; order Lactobacillales; family Streptococcaceae; genus Streptococcus; species Streptococcus sp. HMSC071D03. Next base: position 18,155 of record NZ_KV807732.1, on the reverse strand, counting down.
CAAAGCATTCTAATTTGGAGATTATATCAAATACATAAAGCAAAATGCAACTAGATTATTGAGGAAATGTAAAAGAATAGAATTCCAAAGATTGTCAGAAGTCTTATACCTTATACCAAATGCCAACCCCATACCTAAATAGGTGATAAAACTAGGAATCGTATAGGGGCCATGTAGATAAGCAAAGAGAACCGATGTGGCAACCAAGCCAATATATGTATTCTTAAATACTGTCCCTTGTAACAGTCCTCGCATAAAAATTTCTTCCGTTACTGGTGCTAAAATACAGAGATCTAGAAAGAGCACAGGCAATGAAAGTGATAAACTTTGAATTGATTGAGTAGTGTCTGATTGGGTAGGTCCTAAAAAATTGACCAACATATAAAATAAGAAAAGCAAGGCGTAGGAGAGAAGCCACTTCAACATATCTTTTAGGCTGATTTTTCGAATGTGAAACAGGTCATACTTTCTTCCTACATAAAAAAATATTGCAAGCTCAACAAATGTAAAAATGATTGAGAGGGCTAATGAATTTGTCCTCATGACTTTGTCAGCTATACTCAAATGTATTGGAATGAAAATCAAAATCAAGAAAAAGGTCATCCAACGCTTATACATGATCCACCTCACTAGTATTTAATTACATATATTATACTACTTTTTTGTGATAGGACAAGTCACAAGTGAGGTGATTGATGCAAACATCCAGAGGAAAATCTCTGGATGTTTTTACATATGTTTCAAACGCTCAATCCGTTCTGAGATTGGCGGATGAGTATAGAAGAGTTTTTGCAAGCCACCTCGTTTTTGAGGATCGTTGATGTAAAGTGCACTGCTAGCATCATCCACATGATGACTCATAGGCTGACTATGGTCCAGCTTACGAAGGGCATTGATCATACCTTGAGGATTACGAGTCAACTCTACACTGGAAGCATCTGCTAAAAATTCTCGCTGACGAGAGATGGCTAGTTGTACCAAGGTTGCTGCTAGGGGAGCCAAAATAATTGCTAGAAGAGAAACAACTAGCATAATAATTTCAAGTCCACCACTATCTCGGTCATCACTTCTACGACCACGGCCTGCACCACCCCACCACATCATACGACCTGCCATACTAGAAAGCATGGTGATAGCACTAGCAAGGGCAACCGCGATCGTAGAAATACGAATATCATAGTTACGAATGTGACTGACTTCATGACCAATAACCGCCTCTAACTCTTCACGATTCATAATTGCAAGGAGTCCTGACGTTGCTGCTACCGCTGCATTTTGGGGATTTGAACCCGTAGCAAAGGCATTTAAGCTGGCATCATCGATGATGAAGACACGTGGCATAGGGATTTGCGCCACCATAGCCATATCTTCCACGACATGATAGAGAGTTGGTGCTGTCTGCTCATTTACCTCACGCGCACCATTCATGGACATGACAATCTCTGTTGATTGAAAAATCATGGACAAGGCATAGATAAAGCCGATAATCAGAGCGATAACTAAGCCACCAAGACCAGACCGCATAAAGAGGTAACCAATTGCATAGCCAACAAGAGCTAAAAGTAGGAAAAATACCAGCAACAAAATCCAAGTTCTTCGCTTATTACTCGCGATTTGATCATACAACATCCTAGTCACCTAAACCACTAAAATCAACCTTTGGTACTGCCTTTTCTTCTTCAGGTGTTTGAAGGAAATCAGCCACTTTAAAACCAAAGAGTCCAGCAACTAGGTTGCTTGGGAATGTTTCTAATTTAACATTATAGTTGCTAACAACACTATTGTAGAGTTGGCGAGAGTAAGAGATTTTATTTTCAGTATTGGTCAACTCCTCTTGCAACTGTGCAAAGTTGCCACTCGCTTTTAGGTCTGGATAATTTTCTGCAACTGCAAAGATTCCTGAAACCTGACGTGTAAGAGCATCACTAGCCTTCATAGCTTCTGCTGGTGAAGTTGCTGCTGCTACTTGATTACGAAGTTCTGCAACTTTTTCAAGCGTTGAACCTTCATACTTTGCATATCCTTTCACGGTCTCAATCAAGTTTGGCAAGAGATCGTTACGACGTTTCAACTGAACATCAATCTGACTCCATGCCTCTTTAGTTTGCATGCGATTTTTAACCAATCCATTATAGGTAATAATCACAAAGATACCAATAAGAGCAAGAACTCCAAGAATAATCCAATTCATCTGATATCTCCTTTCTGTTTTTAGATTAGTACCAGTATATCAAATTTCTATCTTTTTGTGGTAAAATAAGATGACACTAAAGAAGGAAACTACTATGAAACCAGAAACTTTTTACACATTACTTGCTGAACAAAATATTATTCTTTCTGACCAGCAAAAAGTTCAATTTGAGCGTTATTTTGAACTTTTGGTCGAATGGAATGAAAAGATCAACCTGACTGCTATTACTGAAAAGGAAGAAGTCTATCTCAAACACTTCTATGATTCCATCGCTCCTATTTTACAGGGATTGATTGAAAACCAGCCTATTAAACTCTTAGACATTGGTGCTGGAGCAGGTTTTCCTAGCCTCCCTATGAAGATTCTCTATCCTCAGCTAGATGTAACCATTATTGATTCCCTCAATAAACGAATTAACTTTCTGAATCTATTAGCCCAAGAACTAGGGTTAGAAAATGTTCACTTCTATCACGGACGTGCCGAAGACTTCGCCCAAGGTAAGAACTTCCGTGCTCAGTTTGATATCGTTACAGCTCGTGCTGTTGCCCGTATGCAGGTCTTGTCCGAGTTGACTATTCCCTACTTAAAAGTCGGTGGAAAATTGCTAGCACTTAAGGCTAGCAATGCCCCAGAGGAATTAACTGAGGCTAAAAATGCCCTTAACCTTCTCTTTAGTAAGGTTGAAGATAATCTCAGTTACACACTCCCTAACGGAGACCCTCGCTACATTACTATTGTCGAGAAGAAAAAAGAAACTCCAAATAAATACCCAAGAAAGGCTGGCATGCCTAACAAACGTCCGCTTTAGAAAGATTAAAAATCTGCAAACTCACACCTCACTTTCTTATTTCTTAGCTCGGAAAAAAATGATTTACAAAATCATACCTCGCTTTCTTATTTCAAAGCTTGGGAAAAAATGATTTACAAAATCATGCCTCGCTCTCTCATTTCATGGCTCGGGAAAAAATGATTTACAAAATCAAACCTCGCTTTCTTATTTCAAGGCTCGGGAAAAAATGATTTACAAAATCATTTTTTTCTGCTATACTATCCTAAGCAAAGGTTTTTAATGTCATCCCGTGAGGTGACGAAGGCGCAGATCTATATAAAACTCTTTAAAACTTGATGAAGGAGTCTTGTTTTAGAGAGGTCTTACTCTGGGAGCCTATTGCTATAAAATAATGGGCTCTTTTTTGATGCCCAAAAGTGAGGTTAATATGAAACAGGAATCAACTGTTGATTTGTTATTAGACGTTGACCAACGTCCTTCAGCTGGAAAGGGAATTCTTCTTAGCTTCCAGCACGTATTTGCCATGTTTGGTGCAACCATCTTGGTACCTTTGATCTTGGGAATGCCCGTATCGGTTGCCCTTTTTGCATCAGGTGTAGGAACACTCATTTACATGATCTCTACTGGCTTTAAAGTTCCAGTTTATCTTGGTTCTTCTTTTGCCTTTATCACAGCTATGTCACTTGCCATGAAAGAAATGGGTGGCGATGTATCTGCTGCTCAGACAGGGGTTATCCTGACTGGTTTTGTTTATGTCCTTGTTGCTGCAAGTGTTCGCTTTGCAGGTACAAAATGGATCGACAAACTCTTACCTCCAATCATTATCGGTCCTATGATCATCGTTATCGGTCTTGGACTTGCAGGTTCAGCTGTTACAAACGCTGGTCTTGTAGCGGATGGAAATTGGAAAAATGCTCTTGTAGCGGTTGTCACCTTCCTCATTGCTGCCTTTATCAATACAAAAGGAAAAGGATTCCTACGAATCATCCCATTCCTTTTTGCCATTATCGGTGGTTACCTCTTTGCCCTAGCACTTGGATTGGTTGACTTCACTCCTGTTCTTGAAGCTAACTGGTTTGAAATCCCTGGTTTCTACCTACCATTCAATACAGGTGGTGCCTTCAAACAATACGACCTTTACTTCGGTCCTGAAACAATTGCCATCTTACCAATCGCAATCGTAACGATTTCTGAACATATCGGAGACCATACTGTTTTAGGTCAAATCTGTGGACGCCAATTCTTGAAGGAACCAGGTCTTCACCGTACCCTTCTTGGTGACGGTATCGCAACTTCTGTTTCTGCCTTCCTTGGTGGACCAGCAAATACAACTTACGGTGAAAATACAGGGGTTATCGGAATGACTCGTATCGCTTCTGTCTCAGTTATCCGTAACGCTGCCTTTATCGCAATTGCCCTCAGCTTCCTTGGTAAATTCACTGCCTTGATTTCAACAATTCCAAACGCTGTACTTGGTGGTATGTCTATCCTTCTTTACGGGGTTATCGCAAGTAACGGTTTGAAAGTCTTGATCAAAGAACGTGTTGACTTCGGTCAGATGCGCAACCTTATCATCGCAAGTGCTATGTTGGTGCTTGGACTTGGTGGTGCTATCCTTAAACTTGGTCCAGTTACCCTTTCAGGTACTGCCCTATCAGCTATGACAGGTATCATCCTAAACTTGATCTTGCCATACGAAAACAAAGACTAATCCATATAGAATCAACAAGAGGTCGGGACCGAAATCCCGACCTCTATTTTTATTCACAAGAAGACTTTGATACAGTGACTCATTGGACTGTTGTCAAAAAGTTTGATTTCTTAATTTCCCCAAGCAATCAGAAGATACAAGAGACTGGATCCAAACATATCTGCTAGAGCATGCATGAGAAAAAATGGCAGTAAATTCTTGACTACATACTTGTACAAGAAATAATAAAAGAGACCATAAACAAGCCCAATCACCAAGGCCCAAAGCAATCCTTGATAGGTATGGAAAGAAATCCGTTTAATTACCGAGTAGACTAGAGCCAGCCACTTGTGCTTTTCTTTTACTGAAGTCAGTAAGCCTAAGAATAAAAACCATTTAGTAAAGCATAGCAAATCGCCATCGGCGTTAAAGCCATGAATTTTCGAATGATTTCCATGGGATCAATAAAAGGGATCAACTGAGTATTAAAATAATTGTACTCACCACTAAGGGTTGTTACAATATCACCAAATATCCCAACTACAGCAAAGATAAGGGGTACCCAAATTAAAACAGAGCAGCTCCAGCGTATAGGTCTTGTTTAAAATCATAATTTCGAATCAAGAGATAAAGGAAAGTAATCCCTAACATCATTAATTGAAAAGTAAAATTACTAGAATAAGCTGCCCTATCACTAGCTACATTTGCCCTAGTTCCAGCAAAGTTAGTAAGAGTTGAAGGTGATAAACTTACCATAAATTGTTGGGTAGAACGAATGATAAACTCTCCAAACATTAAAACAGTCACGATAAAAATACCAAACCATTTTAAGGGACTTAAAGACTTAGATGGATGTAAACACAAAAAAACAGTCCTTGTAAAAAGACTGTTCTAGTAAATTACACTGAGTGGTGTTTCTTTTCCAACATTAAATCCTTCAATGAAATGATAGTCACAGCTAATAAAATCATAGCCATTCCAAGAAAGTCAATCGGATAGAAAATATCTCCCATAATCATGAAGGCGAAAAAAACTGCTGAAATAGGCTCAATAGAAGCCAAGAGGCTAGACTTGACTGGGCCAATCATACTAGCTCCCTTGAGGAAGGCTGTGTAGGCAAAGACCGTTCCGATCAAGATGATGCCTAAAAAAGCTAGAATAATATCAAAAGAAAAGGGAATACTAGCTCCAATAATCCCAGTAAAAGGTACTGCTAGTATACCTGAGATGGTCATTCCGACACCAATAACCAAAATGCTCCCCCATTTTTGAATCAATTTTATCGGTAAAATGATATAAAGAGCATAGGTTAGGGCCGAGAACAAGCCCCAGAAGAGACCCGCTGGTGTCATAGAAAGCTGATCCAACTGTCCATGAGTTGCAATGAGAAAGGTACCACCTATAGCTAAAAACATAGAGATGATTTCTGAAAGCGTCGGAGCCACCTTATCCTTGATACAAGTGTAAGCAAGAATTCCAACTGGACAGATATACTGGAGGACTGTCGCTGTCCCAGCATTTGTCTCCTGAATAGCCGATAGATAAGCTAATTGATTCAGAAAAAGACCAAATAAAGAAAATAACAAGAGAGAAAACAGACTTGATTTATCCTTCAGAAAAGCCATAAATTTATCCCTTGATTTAGTATAGGCCAGAAGAACTAAGAGTAATCCAGCGATTATCAAACGGATATTGGTCAGAACGAGAGCAGAAATCCTATGAGCCATCAAGTACTGACCACTGGTGCCAGACAAGCCCCAGGCAATACCTGCAATCACTGTAAAAAGAGTTCCTTTTAGTGCTTTTGACATACTTCCTCCCTAGTCTGCCTCTCTAATCAAGTCCATGACCTGATTACGATCTAATATCCACTGAGCACGCTCATCTTTTTCATAGGTTCGGTTAGATAGAAAAATTGCCGCCTCTTGCTTCTTACGATTCCACATGATAAAGGTCCCAGTATAGCCTGTATGGTCCAACCAGTCACCTTCAAGATTCCAGGCCAATGAGCGTTCTTTATCACTCAAATCTGAAAAATTTTGACTTAAGGATGTGGCAAAATCATCCTGCAAATAATGCTCAAGGAAGATTTTTAAATCATGAACTGTTGAAAACAAACCTGCACTACCTGCATGTTTCCCAAACAAACGAGCTTTGGGATCATGGACCACTCCTGCTTTCTGTCCACGGACCGTTGGAACAGCACTGCTAACTGGGCCAAACTGTGTTTCTTTCATCTTCCACGGATCCAAAACTTGCTCCTGTAAAATCTGGTCTAAATCTTTCTTGAAGTAACTTTCCAAGAGAAAACCCAACAAGAGAAAGTGCACATCCGAGTAAAGAAAGGCTCTCTTCTCACGTCGATTCAAATGAAACATAGCTTTTCTTAGCTGGTCAGCTGAAAGCTGATCCCTATTTGGGATAAAAGGATCTAAATCCGTCCCATGAGTTAGGAGTTGTTGAAGGGTTATGTCTGGATAATCTACCTCTGGAAGATAGTCTCTTATGAAGTTATCTAGCTCAATCTTACCTTCCTTCCACAAGAAAATTAAGACAGTTCCTACTCCAACAACCTTACTCACACTGGCCAAATCATAGACCAAACCCTCACGAGTCTGCTCGCCAATTTCTGGATTTGCTTCTCCTAGATACCAATCAGACCAAGCGCCATCCTGATAATATGCAAAAGAGGCACCAGGATAAATCCCTGCCTCAATTTGTTGCTTTATTTTTTGAATGATTTCTTGTTTCATACTTCTTCAAACCACAATTCGATGTTGTTGGTATCCTTACTTAGGAAAAACTTCTCAGATTTTGGAATAAAGTAACCAGTTTCTTCAAAACGCTGACGCAATTCAGCAAGTTCCAAGTTATCTACTTGAAATTTCAACATGGACAAGTCCCAAGTTACATTATTTTCAACCAGCAAATCACTACCTTTAGCTTGATTAAAAGCTAGTCGGTTTTCGATTTCTTCTTTTTCAAGCAGACTAGCTGTCTTTTCTGGCAAGTTGATTTCTACAGAGATTTCAAAGGCTGTCAAATATCTCATCTTGTCATCTTTTGAAAAAGTGACTTCTTCCTCAACTTTATTCAAATCTTTGATATCATCTTCCGCATGGATAAGGACACAATCTCCTTCCGGAGAAAGAACCTCAAAAGCATAGCCCTTGTTTCCTTTATAGAGGCGAGGATGTTTTTCCATTCTAGCTAGTAAGGCTTCAATTTCAGATGCATTTTCTACCTTTACAAGTAGCCTAGCTAATTTTTTAATCCCTTCAACCTTACGGCTTCTCATACTTGGTGATTCTTCTAAAACTAACTTTTCAATACCTGATTGATCTCCTAGGGATAAGAAGGCTGACTCTTCAAGCAAGGGTTTCATCCCCAAAGTCTCAATATAAAATGATTCATTTAAATTTCTATTATTTACCTTTAGCATCGGGATCATACGCTTTATTTGATTTACAATCATAAATTCCTCCAACACTTTTTATTTTAAAGGATTTTATCTTTTTTTACAAGTTATTCAATAAAAAACTTTAACTATATTAACTCTTTAAATAAATCAACCCCTTCTGCTAGTAGAAGGGGGACTGGTTTGTTTTTACTAAAATACCTTATTTAGTCTTTCCAAGCTAGTTCTGCTTGGAGACCATAATGATCGCTCACCTGTGGACTGTTTTTACCATCAAAGACGACGTGAAGGTTTTCTACCTGCATATCCTTTGTCGTAAAGACATAATCAATTCGAAGTGGTTCGCTGTTCCCCTTCCAACCATCAATTTCAGGCGGAACGGTAAAGCTTCCACTTCTTTCTTTTGCAACTTCATATGCATCTTGTAAGACTAGTGGACTAGCTAGAATGGCTTGATAACCTTCCTGACCAGCAGGATTATTGAAATCACCTGCTAGTAAGAGTGGCTTGTTCAATTCTTCCAGAACCGCTTCAAAGCGCGCCCATTCCTCTTGGAATCCTTTATCCCACCAAGAGAGATGGACACTGGCAACTGCAAGCTCTTTACCTTCAACTACTGTTTCTGCTAAAGCAACTCGACGAGTGTGATAGTCTGTCGGATCATCCACATCTGAAACTAAAATTTCTCTGGCTTCAATAGGTGTTTTAGACAAGATAGCTACACCTTCATGATAGCGATCATAACCGATATGGTTGTAGGCCCAAGTCCAGTAGTAATTTTTCCCATGCTCAGACAACTTCTCTACCAAAAGTCGTACATAGTGGTCTTGATGAATCGGCTCAGCCGATGGTAATGGCTGATAAAGTGGGCCTGTTTCTACTTGCGCTGAAGTGATTTCTTGGTTGATTTCCTGAAAACAAATCAAATCATAACTGTTTTCAAGGATATCTTGAAGTAAAAGTTGAAACTTTTGTTCAGGATCTTTTTCCATCCAACTATGGGTATTGAGTGTTAAAAACTTCATTCTTTTCTCCTATAAACAAGAGGTTGGAATCAGCTTCCAACCTCCTAAATATTACAATTCTACTTTTGCAACTGCTGTTTTAGCAGCAAGAGAACCTGTTTTTTCTAATTTAACTGATTTGATCGCATCACCATTTGTGAAGACAACTACTGTTGAAGTTTCACGTCCTGCTGCACGGATAGCATCCAAGTCAGCTGTGACAAGGAGATCACCTGCTGCAACTTTTTGTCCTTCAGCAACATGAACTGTAAATGGTTTACCTTCAAGACTTACTGTGTCCAAACCAATGTGAACAAGCACTTCAAGACCTGCTTCAGTCACAAGACCAAGAGCGTGTTTAGTTGGGAAGATGCTTGATACAGTACCTGAAACTGGAGATACAATGTTTCCATTTGCTGGTTCCACCGCAAATCCATCACCCATCATTTTTTGAGCAAATACTGGGTCTTTTACTTGTTCCAAGGCAACCACTTGACCGTCAGCAACTGAATAAACTTCTTCAGTTACACCTTTATATACAACAGCATTTTTAGAAGATGATGCCATTTGACTTGGAAGAGTTTCAGGAATCACTTCACCTGAGTCAAGAAGGTCTTGAATATCTGATTTCAAAACATCAGCTTTAGGTCCGTAGATAGCTTGAACCCCTTGTCCTTTCATGACAAGACCCATAGCTCCTTCTGCTTTCCATTGCTCTGCATTTCCTACTTTATCTGCATCTTTAACAGTTACACGAAGACGAGTCATACATGCGTCAACGTCAACGATGTTAGCACGTCCACCAAGAAGGTTGATGATGTTAACAGCTTGAGAAGCTTCTGCAACTTTTGACTCACCAGAAGCAGCAGATTCTGATGAACCTTCAGCAGTTTCGTAGTTTCCGTTACGTCCTGGAGTAGCATAGTTGAATTTTTGAATCATGAAGTTGGCGATGAAGTACATGATAACCGCAAATAGTGCTGTTACCCAGATAAAGTTAATGATATCCATTCCAAGACCCGCATTGATCGCCATTGGTGTACGAGTCAAGAATTCGATAGAACCAAATGAGTGCATACGTAGGTTAACCACGTCAGCCATAGCAAAGGCAGCACCTTGAACTACTGAATAAACAAGATACATAGGTGTTGCAACGAACATGAACATATATTCAATTGGCTCAGTAACACCAGTCAAGAAAGTTGCAAGAGCTGTCGCAATCATCATTCCTTTGTATTGGTGTTTCTTGTCTGCTTCAACATTACGGTAAATAGCAGCAGCCACACCCATCAAGATACCGAATGAACCAATCATTTGTCCAACTTTGAAACGAGCTGGATGAACTGTGTCTAGCAATGTTTGATATTGGCTAGCATCAGTACCTTTAAGGTTAACTAGGTCTGTTACCCATGCAAGCCAAAGTGGGTCTTGACCAAATACTTGAGTACCTTTTGCTGCACCTGTTAAGACATCATAAGTACCACCAAGCGCTGTGTAGTTCATTGGGATAGTCAACATGTGGTGAAGTCCAAATGGCAAGAGCAAGCGTTCCAAAGTACCATACAAGAATGGTGCAAGAATTGGAGCAGTTTCTTGTGAGTTGGCAATCCAGATACCGAAGTTGTTGATACCTGTCTGAATCAATGGCCAGAAAATTGAAAGAAGAATTGCAGCAATTGCTGAACGAAGAATAACTACAAATGGTACAAAACGTTTCCCGTTGAAGAATGAAAGGGCATCAGGAAGTTTACGGAAGTTGTAGTATTTATTAAAAGCAGTCGCTCCAACAAAACCTGAGATAATCCCTACAAATACCCCCATGTTAAGCGCTGGTGCCTCAAGTACGCTAATGAAGTAATCAGAAACCTTGATAGATCCACCAAAAATTGTTGAAACCATAGCGTTAGGATCCTTCAACATATCCCCTGATACACCGAAGATTGTTCCAGTGATACGGTTAATCAAGATGAAGGCAAGACCAGCGGCGAAAGCACCACCAGCACGTTCTTTAGCCCAGCTTCCTCCAATAGCAAGGGCAAACAAAATATGAAGGTTACCGATAACTCCCCAACCAATTTGCTCTAGTACGCCACCAGTAATAACTAGGGGAGCAAGGTTTGGGTCAATCATTGCAAGCGTCTTACCGATTGAAATCATCAAACCAGCCGCCGGCATAACAGCGATAACCACCATTAAAGCCTTACCGAATTTCTGCCAAAATTCGAAAGACAAGACATTTTTGAATGTATCTTTCATCATTCAAATCTCCTTTATATTTATTCGGCAAACGTTTTACGAAAACGTTTGCGCGTGTTTATGTTTTAATTTTACCACTTTTTATTTTTTTGTAAAGGCTTTTATAAAAAAAATTTGATTTTTTCTTTCGTTTCACTTTCTAGGCATGCTCTCTCTTGCTGACCTTTTTTGAGTTTGTCGGTCTTTTCTGATATAATATTAGCTATGAAATCCTATAATACTTTGAATGATTATTATCGAAACTTATTTGGAGAAAAAACCTTTAAAGTTCCTATTGATGCTGGATTTGATTGTCCAAACCGAGATGGGACTGTGGCACATGGAGGCTGTACTTTTTGCACAGTTTCTGGTTCTGGAGATGCAATCGTTGCACCTGATGCTCCTATCCGTGAGCAATTCTATAAAGAAATTGACTTTATGCATCGTAAGTGGCCTGAAGTTAAAAAATATTTGGTTTACTTCCAAAATTTTACCAATACACATGAAAAACTTGAAGTGATTCGAGAACGCTATGAACAAGCTATCAATGAACCTGGTGTTGCCGGCATCAATATCGGTACTCGTCCAGACTGTCTACCCGATGAGACTATCGAATACTTGGCAGAATTATCAGAGCGAATGCATGTTACCGTAGAGTTAGGCTTACAAACAACATATGAAGCTACTTCTGAATTGATTAACCGTGCCCACTCCTATGAACTCTATGTGGAGACAGTTAAACGCTTGAGAAAATATCCCAAGATTGAAATTGTTGCCCATTTGATTAATGGCTTGCCAGGGGAAACTCATGACATGATGGTGGAAAATGTTCGTCGCTGTGTGACGGATAATGATATTCAAGGGATTAAACTTCACCTACTTCACCTCATGACCAATACTCGGATGCAACGTGATTATCATGAAGGTCGTTTGCAGCTCATGAGTCAGGATGAATATGTCAAGGTCATCTGTGATCAGCTAGAAATCATTCCCAAGCATATCGTTATCCATCGGATTACGGGTGATGCGCCTAGGGATATGCTGATTGGTCCTATGTGGAGTCTCAATAAATGGGAAGTTCTAAATAGCATTGAGGCTGAAATGAGACGTCGAGGTAGTGTTCAAGGATGCAAGGCTGTAAAACAGGAGTTTATGAATGAAAAGACCACTTGAAATGGCGCATGATTTTCTTGCCCAAGTCATCACCCAAGAGGATATTGTAATTGATGCGACCATGGGAAATGGTCATGATACCCTTTTTCTAGCTAAGTTAGCTAAACAAGTCTACGCTTTTGATATACAGGAACAAGCTCTGGAAAAGACAAGTCAACGTCTAGAAGAAGCTGGCTTGACCAATGTTGAATTACTTCTACAAGGTCATGAAACCGTAGATCAATTTGTAAAGGAAGTTAAGGTAGCCATCTTTAATCTTGGTTATCTTCCTTCTGCTGATAAAAGTATTATCACCCAACCTCAAACAACCCTTAAGGCACTGGATAAACTTTGCCATATGCTGGTTAAGGGTGGACGAATAGCCATCATGATTTATTACGGGCATGAAGGCGGAGATATAGAACGAGATGCAGTCATGGATTTTGTCAGTCAGTTACCGCAACAAGAATACACTGCCACTATCTATCGCACTCTCAACCAAATCAACAATCCACCGTTTTTGGTCATGATTGAAAAATTAGAAAGGTATCGACATGGATAAACAGTACCTAAAAGATAAAATAGAAGCCATGCGTCACAACTTTGTTGAATCTACTCAACACGAACGTGCAGTCGGGATTCTAGACGAAGCTCGCATGAGCAAGAAAATGTTGAAAATCAAGAAAAAACTGATTACTCTTGAAATGGAGCGTTGTCAGAAAAAAATCGAACATAAGGACTGCTCAAAGATTGATCAAAAAATTCAAGAACAAAAGGAACTTTTTGAAGTCTGTCGTAACCAAAAATAGGGAGGTGGAAAATGAATTTACTTTTTTATCTCTTGGTATTTTTACTAGTTCTCATCGTTTCTAGTACGACCAATAAGCTGCTTCCCTTTTTACCCATGCCCCTGATTCAAATTTTGTTAGGAATTGGAATTGGGCTTTGCTTACCCAACAATCAATATCACTTAGATACTGAGTTGTTTCTGGCTTTAGTTATCGGGCCGCTACTCTTTCGCGAGGCTCAAGAAGCAGACATTACTTCTATCCTAAAACACTGGCGGATTGTCCTCTACTTGATTTTTCCAGTTATCTTTATCTCAGCCTTGAGCATGGGGGGAGTCGCTCATGTCCTTTGGGCTAGCCTTCCATTAGCCGCCTGCGTAGCAGTTGGTGCTGCTTTAGGGCCTACTGACCTAGTCGCCTTCGCATCCCTTTCGGAACGCTTCACCTTCCCAAAGCGGGTTTCTAATATCCTAAAAGGGGAAGGACTTCTGAATGATGCTTCTGGTCTAGTAGCCTTTCGTGTAGCTCTCATTGCTTGGACAACTGGGACCTTTTCAATCGCTCAAGCAGGCATTTCCCTAGCTATTTCCATCGTTGGAGGTTTTGCAGTTGGCCTTATAACCGCCTTCATAAATCGCTCCCTCCACTCTTTCCTCCTCAGCGTACGAGCTACTGATATCGCCAGTGAACTCTTGCTGGATCTCAGTTTACCACTTTTAACATTCTTCATAGCTGAAGAGATTCATGTTTCTGGAATTATTGCGGTCGTTGTCGCTGGTATTTTAAAAGCTAGTCGTTTCAAGAAAATAAATCTGCTCGAAGCCCAAGTTGATACTGTTACAGAGACTGTATGGCACACAGTAACCTTTATGCTTAATGGTTCTGTCTTTGTTATTTTGGGAATGGAACTGGAGATGATTGCGGAGCCAATTCTTAAGAATGCTTTTTATAACAATGTACTCCTTCTCATCACTATCTTCCACTTAACCTTCCTACTTTTTGCTATCCGATTTGTCATGATCTATGGATTTTACGCTTTTCGGATTAAGAAGCTTCATAAAAGTTTAGACAAGTACGTCAAAGACATGCTCCTTCTGACTTTTTCAGGAGTTAAGGGTACAGTTTCCATTGCAACCATCCTCTTGATACCGTCTAACTTAGAGCAAGAATACCCGCTTCTCCTCTTCCTCGTAGCTGGTGTAACTCTTGTAAGTTTCCTTACTGGATTATTGGTCTTGCCACACCTTTCTGAAGAGCAAGAACCATCTAAGGATCATCTCATGCACATCGCTATCCTAAACGATGTTGCCATGGAGTTAGAGAAAGATTTGGAACATACTAAAAACAAGGTTCCCCTCTATGCTGCTATCGATAATTATCACGGACGGATTGAAAATCTCATCCTCAGCCAAGAAAACAAAGAAATCCAAGAAGACTGGGAAGCTCTTAAACTCTTGATTCTCAGTATCGAGAACGATGGTTTGGAACAGGCCTATGAAGAAGGCAAAATCGGTGAAAGAGGTTATCGTGTTTATCAACGGTACTTGAAAAGCATGGAGAACAATATTAAGCGAAACTTTGCTTCTCGCCTAACCTACTACTTCCTTGTTTCTATCCGGATTGTGCGTTTTCTCCTTCATGAATTGCTCACATTTGGAAAAACCTTCCGTTCTTGGAGAGACAAAGGAAATCAAAGACTACTAGCCATCGATTATGATCAGATTGCAGAGCTCTACCTAGCCAACACTGAAATCATCATCGAAAGTTTGGAAAACCTGAAAGGGATTTATAAGAGTTCCTTGATTAGCTTTATGCAGGAATCACGTCTCCGTGAAACCAGTCATATTACCAGTGGTGCCTTTGTGGAACGGGTTATCAATCGTATCAAACCCAATAACATTGATGAAATGTTGAGAGGCTACTATCTAGAACGTAAGTCTATCTTTGAATACGAAAAACAAAAACTCATCTCAGCCCAGTATGCCAAAAAATTACGACAAAATGTAAACAACCTAGAAACCTATTCTCTAAAAGAAGCAGCCAACACACTACCTTATGATATGATGGAATTAGTTCGCAGAAATTAAGATTTAGGTTATTATTGTGGAGGATTATGCAATGAAAAAGTTGTGGAAACAACTAACCAATAGGCCTTTATTGAAAGCTTTTTTGCACTACTATCGTGTTTCAGATATTGAATTAACCAGTGTAGCCGTGGCCTATTATTGGTTGATTTCAATCTTCCCCTTACTTATGATAGCTGTCAATATCTTGCCTTATTTTCAAATTCCAATCTCTGATTTCTTGATCACACTAAAGGAATTTTTACCAGATACGATCTATGATGTAGTAGCAAAGATTGCTCGAGAAGTACTGACTCAACCATCTGCTGGTCTCTTGAGCTTTGCAGTTATCTCAGCCCTTTGGACCTTCTCAAAATCCATGAATTTCCTCCAAAAATCTTTTAATAAAGCTTATGGAATCGCTAAAAACAGAGGGCTTATTTCCCATCAACTGATGAGTCTCCTGGTTAGTTTAGGATTACAGATTCTCTTTGCACTTGCTCTATTCCTAAGTATGTTTGGTCATATGTTATTGGATCTGTTAAAAAACTACTGGAAATCCGAAAGTTCTCTATTTGCATATTTACAGGATTTTACAGGACCGCTGATTTATGCCTTTCTTTTTGCGATCTTGATCATGCTCTATTATTTCCTTCCGAATGTGAAAGTCGGTCATATTCGTTACGTGCTTCCTGGAAGTCTATTCGTACTTCTTACTCTTATATCTCTATTAACAATCTTTTCAGCTTATTTCAACAATTATGTTAACTATCTAGTCGACGTTCGATTTTTTAGTTCCATCATCGTTGTTATCATGATGTTCTGGTTTATAATTATTGCCAAGATATTAATTATCGGTGCTGTGATCAATGCCAGTGTTCAAAGTTTGAAGGATCCAGACTTTAAAGCAAAGCAATAATTTTTTATCGATTAATACTCAATGAAGA
>NZ_KV807732.1:0-1777 GCF_001812125.1 Streptococcus sp. HMSC071D03 | reverse complement strand
AACTAGGAAGCGAGCCGCAGGTTGCTCAAAACACCGTTTTGAGGTTGTGGATAGAACTGACGAAGGCAGCTCAAAATACTATTTTGAGGTTGCAGATGGAAGCTGACGTGGTTTGAAGAGATTTTCGAAGAGTATAAACAAATCAATCCCCCAGTCATCAGATACTGGGGGATTTTTGAATTAGTTACTTTATTGTCCACTAGTGAGGGCTTGCAATTCTGTTTTTAGATACTGAGCCAAATGTTGGTGAGCAAAAATAGTGGCATTTTTTTCTGCTGTAGGATTGTAGTTGGTGTTGGTATTTACATCATAGACATAAATGTCTCCACTCTCTGATTGAACCCATTCAATCGCCGCAACTTCAATCTGAGCATTTTTCAAGAAATTCTCATAAGCTTCTCTTCGACCATCTGGTAGAGATTCTGTAATCTGGAATTTCTCAGACGTTTCTAGTTGTTCTGATCTCTTGCCGATTTGACAACCATCTGCTGGACAAAGTTGGAAACCATCTGAAGAGTCGATTGAAACAGTGTAGAGAAACTTTTGATTGATAAACTCTGAACGTCGGATACGTCCATCACTTGGTTTGATGTAGGCTTGTAGCAAGGTAATCCCGTCCACTGAAGGTTCAAAGAGGGGACTATTGACATAGGCTTCAAGTTCTTCTTCATTTTGGAAGAGTTGAACTCCTAAGCCTTTACCTGCTCGATTGTGCTTGGTAATCAAAGGATAGATGTTCAATTTTCTTGCTGCTTCAATGATGTTTTCTTGACCCAAAACTGCAACTGTCGCAGGAGTCTCAATTCCAGATTCGTTTAACTTCAAATATTGTTTGACTTTACTGATTTCTAGGTTGATGGCACCAGTCCCATTCACAACCTTGCGCCCGTGTGCTTCTAACCAAGTAATCACCTGCTCTGTAAATTCGGGTGCATAGCGATGTCCTCTGGTGTGAGAGGATGCGGACATGCGATTGTAAAAGATACCTTGTGGAGGTTGGCTTTGCAAATCTAAAACCCCACTAGACAAATCCCACAGTTCATAAGGGACTTCTAGTTCTTCCAACCATTTGACCAAATGCTGGGTCCATTCAAGATTCTCATGGATTACATAAACTTTTGCTTCACTCATTACTCATATCTCCTTAAGAAAAGCTGACTGATAATTGGCTTTCCTTTTCTTCTTCTAAAATATATCCTTCTGTTTTTTCGATAACGCTAACTGTTAAGATTTGACCCAGAACATTGATCATGGTACGGCCGGCATTGACAAAGAAATCAACTGCAAAAATCAAGGCCACTCCTTCAACTGGCAAGCCTAATTGAGGTGCTGCAGCTAGTAGAACTACGACAGCTCCTGATGGTACGATTGCTGCAGTTTTTCCAATCAAAGTCAGCAATAAAACAGTAAACAAGAGACTTGATAAAGAAAATTGAATGCCATAGGCGTGAGCGATAAAGATTGTCGCTACTGAGAAATAAACTGCTGCTCCCTCTAAGTTAAAAGTATATCCTAAAGGAACAACTAAATCAATTGTATGCTCGTCATGCCCCTGTTTTTTCAAATCTTTAAGAAGTGATGGCAAGACAACACTAGAACTACCCGTAACAAAGGCCAGGGTCAAGATTTTTCCAAAAGATTTTTTCCCGATAACACCAGCTACCGCAACAACGATGGTTGGAAAGATTAGCGGAATGATAACCATATTGATCAGTTTAATAAAAGCCTGACCTAAAAATTGATAAGACTTCCTGCGAAACAAAATATGATACAATAA
>NZ_KV807731.1:0-1191 GCF_001812125.1 Streptococcus sp. HMSC071D03 | reverse complement strand
TTAGTTGGATCGTTTGGATCATTCGTATATTGTGGAGTTGGCGCATTTGGAATTGGGTTTCCATCTGGGTCAACTGGAATGATCTTACCGAGTTCCTTATAAACTACTTTATCTGTAGCTTCTGGGTGTTCTGGTGTAACTGTCTTACCACCTGCTTCAGCTTTATCCGCATAATAGTGTTCAACGACTGGGACTTTTACTTTGCCATAGTCATGACTGTTTTCAGTCCATGTTGTTGTACCATCTGCTTGATTCTTCTTACCTGTGAAGGTATAGTCGCTTTGAACATCAGCTTTTGGTGTGGTTGAACCAGCTCCTTCAAACGTTACCGTTTGTTTTGTTGGTTGCGTCACATCATTTGTTTTTGGTACATAGATGATTGGCGTATCTTCCCCTGGTTTATCAGGTGTTACAGGTGTTCCTGGTTGGATTGGTTGACCTGGTTTCGTTGGGTCGTTTGGATCTGGAAGGTGTGGTTCATAACCTGGTACATCAGGAACGACTGGTTGACCTGGTTTCGTTGGGTCTGTTGGATCGTTCGGATATTTAACACCTGGTGTTGATGGGAAGTTTGGATCATTTGGTTTCTCTGGTTTTGGAACCAAGTTTCCAAGTGGTTTGTAAGTAACAGTTTCTTCAAGGTTTTCTTGAGTAACTGCCTTAGAAACAACATTTGCTTTATCAGCGTAGTATCCTGTCAAACCTGGTGTTGGAACTTCAGCGTAGGCTGTCTTATCTGATGCCCATGGTGTCGCTGAAAGTTCTTTACCTGTGACTTTATCCAAGGTAAGGGTACGTGTCCATGTCGCGTTTTCAACATGATCTGCTGGGGCTGCTACCTTACCATCTGATACCACATACTTAACAGTAGATGTGACATCTTTCTTCCATTGATCTGTCGCTGGGTACTTAGGACTGTTTGGATCATTTGGATTGATTGGATCTGTTGGGTTATGTGGGTCATTTGGTCCTACTGGAGTTTCACCATGTTTCAAGGTTACTGTCCATGTTTGATCGACTGAAGCATCGGTATCGAAGTGAACTCCTGCTGGGAATTCATCGCTTACAAGAACATAGCCACGATCTTCATAGTACTTGATCTTGTCCGCAGTTGAGTAGTTGATTGCCTCACCTGATTTACCACCGACTTGATCATTGGCAAGGGTTTGACCAGTTGTTTGATCAACGTAC
>NZ_KV807730.1:0-10799 GCF_001812125.1 Streptococcus sp. HMSC071D03 | reverse complement strand
CGTGAACTAGGATTTTAGTTTCGCAGGAAGTCTACTAAAAAAACCAGCGATTCAATCACTGGCTGTTAGATAGTTCTTTTAAGAAGCTCCATTAGTAGTAGAAGTTTTTGTATCTGTTGTTTGGGTGCTAGATGACGGAACAGTTTGTTGTTCTTGTTTACTGCTAGTGTCTTCTTTCTTGCTTTCTTCACTGCTACTAGATTGACTTGTCGTTTCTTCTTGTGTGTTGTCCTTTGTAGAAGTATTATCCTTGTTGGGAGTAGTGTTCTCTTGAGGGGATTCCTTTTGAATCTCTTTTATGACAGTTGTCTGGGTTGTCGTAGTTTCTTTTTTAGAGTTATTATTGTTGTTGTTATTCATAGCATTCATAATGGTGATGCTTGCAGTAATCAGCCCTAGAATACTACCGATAGTAGCAATCGTTTTTTGAAAAACAGTAAATCCTTTTTTGATGTGTTCCGTTTTAGGTTTTGATGTTCTACGATAATTAGACATAATATCTCTCCTTTACTAAAATTCATTATACCGAAAATCTTTAAAAAAAACTTAAATGAACCTGAATTGCCTTTCTTGTCGCCTGAACTGTTTCGTGATACAATAGAAGGAGTGATTTTAGAAAGCGTGAGAAACCATGATTTACTTTGATAATTCGTCAACGACCAAGCCATACCCTGAAGCCTTAGAGACTTATATGCAGGTTGCTTCAAAGATTATAGGAAATCCTTCAAGTCTCCATCGTTTGGGAGACCAATCTAGCAGAATTTTAGAAGCTTCTCGACAGCAGATTGCAGATTTGATTGGCAAGAAAAGCGAAGAAATTTTCTTTAACTCTGGTGGGACTGAAGGGGATAATTGGGTTATCAAAGGGGTTGCGTTTGAAAAAGCGCAATTTGGTAAACACATTATTGTGTCTGATATTGAGCACCCAGCAGTCAAGGAGTCGGCTCTCTGGCTCAAGACTCAAGGTTTTGAAGTGGATTTTGCACCAGTAGATGAGCAAGGTTTTGTGGACTTGGAGGTATTAAAAAGTCTAATACGACCTGATACCACACTTATCTCTATCATGGTTGTCAACAATGAAATCGGCTCAATCCAGCCTATTGAAGCTATTTCAGAACTATTAGCTGATAAGCCAACGATTTCCTTCCACGTTGATGCGGTTCAAGCTTTGGCTAAAATACCAACAGAAAAGTATTTGACAGACCGAGTGGATTTTGCGACCTTCTCTAGTCATAAATTCCACGGAGTTCGTGGTGTTGGCTTTGTCTATATCAAGTCTGGCAAGAAAATTACACCGCTTTTAACTGGTGGTGGCCAAGAGCGTGACTATCGTTCAACAACTGAGAATGTAGCAGGAATTGCAGCAACAGCCAAAGCACTGCGTCTAGCTATGGAAAGATTGGAATTGTTTTCTAACAAAACGAGTCAGATGAAGGAAGTCATTCGTCAGGCTCTTCTTGATTATCCAGATATTTTTGTCTTTTCAGGTGAGGAAGACTTTGCTCCTCATATTCTGACCTTTGGGATTAAGGGAGTTCGTGGGGAAGTCATCGTTCATGCTTTTGAAGACTATGATATTTTCATTTCTACAACGTCAGCTTGCTCGTCCAAGGCTGGGAAACCTGCTGGGACTCTGATTGCCATGGGGATTGAAAAGGATAAAGCCCAGTCAGCAGTACGCCTCAGCCTAGACCTAGAAAATGACATGAGTCAAGTTGAGCAATTTTTGACCAAACTAAAATTAATTTACAATCAAACTAAAAAAGTAAGATAGGAGTATTCATGCAGTATTCAGAAATTATGATTCGCTACGGAGAGCTTTCAACCAAGGGTAAAAACCGGATGCGTTTCATCAATAAACTACGTAATAATATCTCAGACGTTTTGTCCATTTATCCTCAAGTCAAAGTGACAGCAAACCGCGATCGTGCCCATGCTTATCTGAATGGGGCAGATTATGAACCAGTGGCAGAGTCACTCAAGCAAGTTTTCGGGATTCAAAACTTTTCACCAGTATACAAGGTTGAAAAATCTGTAGAAGTTCTGAAATCTGCTGTCCAAGAGATTATGAAGGACATCTACAAGGAAGGTATGACCTTTAAAATCTCAAGCAAGCGAAGCGACCACAACTTTGAGTTAGACAGTCGTGAGTTGAACCAAACTCTTGGTGGTGCAGTATTTGAAGCTATTCCCAATGTACAAGCCCAGATGAAAAATCCCGATATCAATCTGCAAGTGGAGATTCGTGAAGAGGCGGCTTATCTTTCCTATGAGACCATTCGTGGTGCGGGTGGTTTACCAGTTGGAACTTCTGGGAAAGGCATGCTCATGTTGTCAGGTGGGATTGACTCACCAGTAGCTGGTTATCTAGCTCTAAAACGTGGAGTGGATATCGAAGCTGTTCACTTTGCTAGTCCACCATATACAAGTCCAGGTGCCCTCAAAAAAGCCCAAGATTTGACCCGTAAATTGACTAAATTTGGTGGCAATATCCAGTTTATCGAAGTACCTTTCACGGAGATTCAAGAAGAGATTAAGGCTAAGGCTCCAGAAGCTTATCTCATGACTCTGACTCGCCGCTTTATGATGCGCATTACAGATCGTATCCGTGAAGTGCGAAATGGTTTGGTCATCATCAATGGTGAAAGTCTTGGTCAGGTGGCAAGCCAAACCCTGGAGAGTATGCAGGCTATCAATGCGGTGACTAATACACCGATTATCCGTCCAGTTGTGACTATGGATAAGCTAGAAATCATTGACATTGCGCAAGAAATTGATACCTTTGAAATTTCTATCCAGCCCTTTGAAGATTGTTGTACTATTTTTGCACCCGATCGTCCGAAAACAAATCCAAAGATTAAGAATGCCGAGCAGTATGAAACACGTATGGATGTCGAAGGTCTGGTTGAACGTGCAGTAGCAGGAATCATGATTACTGAAATTACCCCTCAAGCTGAGAAAGATGCGGTTGATGAGTTAATTGATGACCTCCTTTAATCAGAAAAACCAGAGGAAAAAATAAAATAAGTAAAAAAAGTTAGTTTATTGTCCTAAATTTGGACGGAAACTGACTTTTTTTCTATTTTTATGATATAATTAGGTAAAATTTTGAATATAGAGAGTTTTCTGACAATGAATCAATCTTATTTTTATCCAAAAATGCGAGAGCATAAATTAGTGGTTCCCTACACAGGTAAGGAGCGTCGGGTACGTGTTCTCCTCCCCAAAAACTATGATAAAGATACGGATAGAAGCTACCCAGTTGTGTATTTTCACGATGGACAAAACGTCTTTTATAGTAAGGAATCTTACGTTGGACATTCCTGGAAGATTATCCCAGCCATCAAGCGAAATCCAGATATCAGCCGTATGATTGTTGTGGCTATTGACAATGATGGACTTGGACGGATGAACGAGTATGCGGCATGGAAATTCCAAGAGTCCAACATTCCTGGCCAACAATTTGGTGGTAAGGGAGTCGAGTACGCTGAGTTTGTCATGGAAGTGGTCAAACCCTTTATCGACGAAAACTATCGGACAAAAGCAGACCGTAAACACACTGCTATGATAGGATCTTCACTTGGTGGCAATATTACCCAGTTTATCGGCTTGGAGTATCAAGATCAGATTGGGTGCTTGGGAGTTTTCTCATCAGCTAACTGGCTTCACCAAGAGGCCTTTGATCGCTATATCGAGCGAAAAAAACTATTGCCTGACCAGCGTGTCTTTATCTATGTTGGAACGGAAGAAGCTGATGATACAGATAAGACCCTCATGGCTGGCAATATTAAGCAGGCCTATATCGACTCTTCCCTTCGCTATTATCATGATTTGATAGCGGGAGGAGTGCAGTTGGAAAATCTCTTGCTCAAGGTTCAGGCTGGAGCCATTCACCATGAAGTGCCATGGTCAGAAAATCTTCCAGCTTGCCTACGTTTTTTTGCAGAAAATTGGTAATTAGTATAAAGGAGACAGGATATGCATATTGAACATCTTAGCCACTGGAGTGGTCATCTTAACCGTGAAATGTATGTCAACCGTTATGGACACGCAGGTATCCCAGTGGTTGTCTTTGCTTCCTCAGGTGGGAGCCACAATGAATACTATGATTTTGGAATGATTGATGCTTGTGCATCCTTTATTGAAGAAGGTCGCGTGCAGTTCTTTACCCTTTCAAGTGTAGATAGTGAGAGCTGGCTTGCGACTTGGAAAAATAGTCATGATCAAGCTGAGATGCACCGTGCCTATGAACGATATGTGATTGAAGAAGCTATCCCTTTTATCAAGCACAAGACAGGCTGGTTCGACGGCATGATGACGACAGGCTGCTCTATGGGAGCCTATCATGCACTTAATTTTTTCCTTCAGCATCCAGATGTCTTTACCAAGGTAATCGCCCTCAGTGGTGTCTATGATGCGCGTTTCTTTGTAGGTGACTACTACAATGATGATGCTATCTATCAAAATTCACCAGTAGATTATATCTGGAATCAAAATGATGGTTGGTTTATTGACCGTTACCGTCAGGCTGAGATTGTGATTTGTACTGGCTTAGGTGCTTGGGAGCATGATGGCCTGCCTTCTTACTACAAGTTAAAAGAAGCCTTTGACCAAAAACAAATTCCTGCCTGGTTTGCAGAATGGGGACATGATGTCGCCCATGATTGGGATTGGTGGCGCAAACAAATGCCATATTTTCTCGGTCACATGAGTCTATAAAAGGAGTCGCTTATGAATTATCTTGTAATTTCACCCTATTACCCACAAAATTTCCAACAGTTTAGTATTGAGCTAGCCAATAAAGGAATCACCGTTCTAGGGATTGGGCAAGAACCCTATGAACAACTAGATGAGCCATTGCGCAATAGCTTGACTGAGTATTTCCGTGTTGATAATCTTGAAAATATTGATGAAGTTAAACGTGCAGTTGCCTTTCTCTTTTATAAGCATGGTCCAATTGACCGTATCGAATCTCACAATGAATACTGGCTAGAGTTGGATGCTGCTCTTCGTGAACAATTTAATGTCTTTGGTGCCAAACCAGACGACCTCAAAAAGACGAAATTTAAGTCTGAAATGAAGAAACTCTTCAAAAAAGCTGGAGTTCCAGTGGTTCCAGGTGCTGTCATTGAAACAGATGCAGATGTTGACAAAGCTGTGAAAGAAATTGGCCTTCCTATGATTGCCAAACCTGACAATGGAGTGGGAGCGGCAGCAACCTTCAAGCTTGAAACAGAAGAGGATATCCATCATTTCAAGGCAGAATGGGACCATTCAACCGTTTATTTCTTTGAAAAATTTGTTACTTCTAGTGAAATCTGTACCTTTGATGGTTTGGTAGATAGAGATGGAAATATCGTCTTTTCTACGACCTTTGACTATGCCCATACACCGCTTGATCTCATGATTTACAAGATGGACAATTCTTATTATGTTCTTAAAGATATGGATCCAAAATTGCGCAAGTATGGTGAGGCAATCGTTAAAGAATTTGGCATGAAAGAACGTTTCTTCCATATTGAGTTCTTCCGTGAAGGTGATGATTATATTGCCATTGAGTATAACAACCGTCCAGCAGGTGGCTTCACCATTGATGTTTATAACTATGCCCATTCTTTTGATTTGTACAAGGGCTATGCAGCAATCGTTGCGGGTGAGCCATTCCCTGCTTCACAATTCGAACCACTATACTGTTTGGCAACATCTCGTCGCGCTAATGCCGACTATGTTTATTCAGAAGAAGACTTGCTCGCTAAATATGGTCACCAGTTCAAGGTCAAGAAAATCATGCCAGCAGCCTTTGCTGAATTGCAAGGAGACTTTCTCTATATGCTAACGACACCAAGTCGTGAAGAAATGGATCAGATGATTAAGGACTTTGGTCAGCGTCAAGAATAATCAAAATTTTGACTTAACAAACTAGGTTTGTTAGGTCTTTTTTTAAGAACTAAAATAAAAGCGTTTTCCCGCAGTATTCTTTTAGAAAATCTGTTGCTAAAAGGCTTAAAAATTGATAGAATAGGGATTGTCTAAAAAATATTAAGGAGAATCTATCAATGGATTTCGCATGGGCAGTCAAATATGCCACTGAATTTTTGGGAACAGCCATCTTGATCATCTTGGGAAATGGTGCAGTTGCCAACGTTGAACTTAAAGGTACGAAAGGTCACCAAAGTGGCTGGCTCGTTATCGCTGTTGGTTACGGTATGGGGGTTATGATCCCTGCCTTGATGTTTGGTAATGTTTCTGGTAACCACATCAACCCAGCCTTCACTCTTGGTCTAGCAGTTAGCGGACTTTTCCCTTGGGCACAAGTAGCACCATACATCGTTGCACAAGTCTTGGGAGCAATCTTCGGACAAGCCTTGGTTGTTGCAACTCACCGTCCTTACTACTTGCAAACTGAAAAAGCAAACAATATCTTGGGGACTTTCTCAACAATTTCAAGTTTGGACCACGGTACAAAAGAATCACGCTTTGCAGCAACAGTTAACGGTTTTATCAACGAGTTCGTTGGATCATTCGTTCTCTTCTTTGCAGCACTTGGTTTGACAAAGAACTTTTTTGGAGCTGAAGTCCTCCAATACATGAAACAAATGGCAACTCAAGCTGGTCAAAATGTTGACTTCTCTGATTTGGCAATTAAAGCTCAAGTAGCGCCTCATACAGCATCAGGACTTTCTGTTGCTCACTTGGCACTTGGTTTCCTAGTAATGGCTTTGGTTACTTCACTTGGAGGACCTACAGGACCTGGTTTGAACCCAGCTCGTGACTTTGGACCACGTCTCCTTCATGCCTTCCTTCCAAAATCAATCCTTGGTCAACACAAGGGTGATTCAAAATGGTGGTATGCTTGGGTACCAGTAGTTGCACCGATTGCAGCTGGTATTGCAGCAGTAGCACTTTTCAAATTACTTTACCTATAATCACTCAAAACTGGGAAACCCCAGTTTTTTCTTGTCTACGAAAGTCGAGTTTTTGGATAGAGATTCTTAAATCGTCAGACTTTTTTCATTTTAATGCTAAAGGTGAAAATGTGGCGAAAATATGGTAAAATAGAGTGTTAAGAAATCGTTGAAAAAGGAAAATTATGCGTAAAGAGATTGCACCTGAATTATACAATTACAATAAATTCCCTGGTCCAGAGTTTCGTGTGACTGGATCTAGGGTCGAGGCTGAAGGTTTTGCTTTTACCTTGGTTGAAAATAGCAAGGATGCTTTTGATGTAACGGCTTTTACTCAACGTTTTTCAGAAGTTTTGACTAAGTTCGACTATATCGTAGGAGACTGGAGTAATGAACAGTTGCGCTTGCGAGGCTTTTATAAGAATGAACGCGCTGAAGAGTCTTTAGAAAAAATCAGTCGCTTGCAGGATTATCTACTAGAGTACTGTAGCTATGGTTGTGCCTATTTTGTCTTAGAAAACCAAGTGCCTAAGCGGGCGTCCTTCGACCAAAAAATGCGCAAAAAAGAGGAAGAAAAAGATTCTCGAAAAGGAAAGAAACCTTCTCAAAACAAGAAAAGAAATCATACAGATAAAAGAAATAGACGACGTTCAAAAGACCAAAAATCTCAGAAAGAAGATAAGGGGCAACGTCATTTCGTCATCCGTAAGAAGGACTAGAAAATAAGGAGAAAAGATGAAACCGTCGATTTATAGTTTAACACGTCAAACCATGCAGGAATGGGTATTGGAGCAGGGAGAAAAGAAATTCCGTGCAGATCAAATCTGGGAATGGCTTTACCGTAAACGTGTCCAGTCATTTGAAGAAATGACCAACCTTTCCAAGGATTTGATTGCTAAGCTCAATGACCAGTTTGTGGTCAATCCCTTAAAACAACGTATCGTACAAGAGTCTGCTGATGGTACGGTTAAATATCTCTTTGAGTTGCCTGATGGTATGTTAATTGAGACAGTACTAATGCGTCAGCACTATGGTTTATCTGTCTGTGTGACTACTCAGGTCGGCTGTAATATCGGTTGTACCTTCTGTGCATCAGGTTTGATCAAGAAGCAACGTGACCTCAATAACGGGGAAATTGTGGCTCAAATTATGCTGGTTCAAAAATATTTTGACGAGCGTGGTCAAGATGAGCGTGTTAGCCATATCGTTGTCATGGGTATCGGAGAACCATTTGATAACTACAACAATGTCTTGAACTTCATCCGTACCATCAATGATGACAAGGGAATGGCTATCGGTGCTCGCCATATCACCGTATCAACTTCAGGTTTGGCTCACAAGATTCGTGATTTTGCTAATGAAGGCGTACAGGTCAACCTTGCAGTTTCTCTTCATGCGCCAAACAATGAACTGCGTTCAAGCATCATGAAGATTAACCGTGCCTTTCCAATTGAAAAACTCTTTGCAGCTATCGAGTACTACATCGAAACAACCAACCGTCGTGTGACTTTTGAATATATCATGCTAAATGAAGTTAACGATGGAGTGGAGCAGGCACTTGAATTGGCAGAATTGCTCAAGAATATCAAGAAATTGTCATATGTTAACTTGATTCCTTACAACCCAGTTAGTGAGCATGACCAGTATAGCCGAAGCCCTAAAGAACGCGTGATGGCCTTCTATGATACGCTCAAGAAAAAAGGGGTCAACTGTGTCGTTCGTCAGGAACATGGTACTGATATCGATGCGGCTTGTGGACAATTGCGTTCAAATACCATGAAGCGCGATCGCCAAAAAGCAGTAGCAGAAGTAAATCCATAAGATGAGTCGAAAAACATTACTAAGCTTGGGAGTGCTTTTATACAGTCTTTGTATTGTCTGTTTTTGCTTTACTCCCCAGCCTCAACTTCCTACAGGAGTGGAAACTCCAGGTATTCAAACTTTTGGACGCCTGGTTTTTCTTTTGATGCCTTTTAACTCTTTGTGGAAACTGGGAGAAGTAACCAGCCCTTTACAGTTGTTTTGGATTTTTTTGCAAAACGCCTTAAATATCCTCTTGCTCTTCCCATTAATTTTCCAGCTTCTCTATCTCACCCCTAGTCTAAGAAAAACCAAGAGAGTGATTTTGTTAAGCTTTTTATTGAGCTTGAGCATCGAGTGCACACAGCTAGCTTTAGACTTTTTCTTTGATTTTAATCGGGTCTTTGAGATTGATGATTTATGGACCAACACACTAGGTGGTTACCTAGCTTGGATTATTTATAGAAAATTAAATGTAAACAAACTTACAAAGGAATTAGAATGAGTATTTTAGAAGTTAAAAATCTGAGTCACGGTTTTGGTGACCGTGCAATTTTTGAAGATGTGTCCTTCCGTCTCCTAAAGGGAGAACACATCGGATTGGTTGGTGCCAATGGTGAAGGAAAATCAACCTTTATGAGCATCGTGACTGGTAAAATGTTACCTGATGAAGGTAAGGTGGAATGGTCCAAATATGTAACTGCAGGTTACCTGGACCAGCACGCTGTGCTCAAAGAAGGTCAAACCGTGCGTGACGTTCTTCGTACAGCCTTTGATGAACTCTTTAAGGCAGAAGCTCGTATCAATGACCTTTATATGGAAATGGCAGAAGATGGAGCGGATGTTGATGCTCTCATGGAAGAAGTTGGCGAACTTCAAGACCGTCTGGAGAGTCGTGATTTCTATACCTTGGATGCTAAGATTGATGAAGTAGCGCGTGCCCTTGGTGTTATGGACTTTGGCATGGATACAGATGTAACGTCTTTGTCAGGTGGACAAAGAACCAAGGTACTTTTGGCTAAACTTCTCCTTGAAAAGCCTGATATCTTGTTGCTTGACGAGCCGACCAACTACTTGGATGCTGAGCATATTGATTGGCTCAAGCGCTATCTCCAAAACTATGAGAATGCCTTTGTTCTCATTTCACACGATATTCCATTCCTCAATGATGTTATCAATATCGTATATCACGTTGAAAATCAACAGTTGACTCGTTATTCTGGAGATTACTACCAGTTCCAAGAAGTCTATGCTATGAAGAAATCGCAGCTAGAGGCAGCTTATGAACGCCAACAGAAAGAGATTGCTGACCTTAAGGACTTTGTTGCCCGAAACAAAGCGCGTGTTGCAACACGAAATATGGCCATGTCTCGTCAGAAGAAATTGGATAAGATGGATATCATCGAGTTGCAAAGTGAGAAACTAAAACCATCCTTTGATTTCAAACCAGCTCGTACACCAGGGCGCTTTATCTTCCAGGCTAAGGATTTGCAGATTGGTTACGACCGCCCACTTACAAAACCATTAAATCTTACCTTTGAGCGCAATCAAAAGGTTGCTATAATCGGTGCCAATGGTATCGGGAAAACAACCCTCTTGAAGTCTCTCTTGGGGATTATTCCACCAATCGCTGGGGAAGTTGAACGTGGTGACTATCTAGAACTTGGCTACTTTGAACAAGAAGTGGAAGGTGGCAATCGCCAGACACCTTTAGAAGCAGTTTGGAATGCCTTTCCAGCCCTTAATCAAGCGGAAGTTCGTGCAGCCCTTGCCCGTTGTGGCCTGACTACTAAGCACATCGAAAGCCAAATTCAAGTCTTATCAGGTGGGGAACAAGCAAAGGTGCGTTTCTGTCTCTTGATGAATCGTGAAAACAACGTTTTAGTTCTGGACGAGCCGACCAACCATTTGGATGTGGATGCCAAGGATGAACTCAAACGCGCTCTCAAAGAATACAAGGGATCTATCCTTATGGTTTGCCACGAGCCAGACTTCTATGAAGGCTGGATGGACCAAATTTGGGATTTTAACAACTTAACTTAAAATGAGAGTAAAAGAAATAGGCTCTATAATTTCTGTAGTGGGTAAATCCCC
>NZ_KV807729.1:0-899 GCF_001812125.1 Streptococcus sp. HMSC071D03 | reverse complement strand
TTTTTTTGACCGCACAATAAGACTGATTAGCTAGTTTTGTAAGCTTATCTACTAAGTAAGTCACACGTTTTTCAGAGATGCGTTTCGCCGTAGACTGACGGATGATAGCTGTTAATGTGGCGTCATCTAACTCCAGTACAAAACTATTACATGGAAAAGTCATGACCAAGTTCCAATATTGTTCCCCAGTTGGTGCCGACAATATGTTTTCCAATTCAGGAAAAGTGAACTGTAAAACCTTGTGCAGACGGTTTTTAGCGCAGACGATATCCTCAGTAAGATTCTGATAGAAACGGCTGAGATCGCGTAATTCTTGATAAAGCGCTTCTTGGACATAGCTTGGTTTACGATTGAGGATGAACTGAGAAGCAGCTAGTTTTTCAGCGTCAATCTTATCGGTTTTACGTACTCGTAAGCTATCTAGTTGTTTTTTGGATTCTAAGGGATTGAGCCGTGTATAAGCGTAACTATTATCCTCAAAGAAGGCCTGAAGACGACGAGAATAGACACCAGTCGCCTCGAAGACAATCTCTGGATCGTGAACAGTCTTCAAGTCCCCAAGTAGTCGATTAAATCCGATGGCATCATTGGGAATGGTATAGCCATGTACTTTTTCTCCATTGACCAAGATGGCCACTTCTGAACTTGCTTTACTCACGTCAATCCCAAAAACTACTCGCATGATATTACCTCTTTGTCTTGAATGATTCCTTGCTTTAGTGATGTCATTTTCAATACTCGACGTTTTTCGTCCCACATACTTTGATAACATTCTTCCTAAAACAGGTGTCTTGTCAGTTTTAGTTACGACGTCTAGCGCCAAAGGACTTATCGACTTAACAAGACACCACTACTTTAACATAACGAAAAAGTAGTGAGTACTTTCTCCCGTCGGAGAT
>NZ_KV807728.1:0-9747 GCF_001812125.1 Streptococcus sp. HMSC071D03 | reverse complement strand
CGAGACTTTGTCTATCGATTTCTGTCCCACCGCCATTTTTCTATGTTTAAAAGGTGACGCAAACCGCTTCAGGTACGTGAAAGTCATTGGAAAGTTCTGCAAGACGACCAGTTTCTGGATTGCGTTTAAATACTGTTGCATTATCAGAATCCTGATGAACAGCGATGAGAAATTCTTGGTCTGGTGAGAGAATAAAATCTCGAGGAGTTTTTCCGTTTGTAGGAACGAATTCCAACAATTCTAAACTGCCATCAGCTAGAATAGTGTAGACTACAATAGAATCGTGACCACGGTTTGATGCGTAAAGATATTTTCCATCTTCTGAGAGACGAATTGCAGCAGTTCCATTAAAGTCATTAAATCCTTCAGGGAGTGTAGAAATAACCTGCATTTTTTCAAATGCACCAACACCATCATAAATCAATACTTCAATTGTACTATTGAGTTCACAGATGAGATAAGCAATCTTGTAGTGGTTATGAAAAACAAGGTGACGTGCACCAGCACCAGGGCTACAGTTGTAAGTAGCTAGCTTATTTAGTTTTCCTTCTGGATTGACATCATAAGTAGTAACCTCATCAGTACCCAAGTCGCAAGTCACTAAATACTGATCTGGTGTTAAATCTGTAAAGTGTACATGTGGAGAAGCTTGATTTTCATGAGGACCATGACCGCTATGTTGAACTGTATCAGCCAATTCAAGACTACCATCTTTTTTTCGTTTATAGACCAGAACTTGTCCCTTATGATAGTTAGCACCGTATACTAGGCCACGTTTTTCATCGACAGCAACATAACAGTGAGGGGTACCTTCTGTTACAACATGGTTAAGCAAAGTACCATCAGTTTGATAGGCAGCAATTCCCCCTTGTCCGTCTTTGCTACCGACTGTGTAGAGGTGATTTTCTTGATCAAATGCAAGATAGGTAGGACTTGGTTCAGTAGCAAATAGTTTAAGATTTGATAATTGCCCAGTCTCTGTATCAAAATCAGCTTGATAAATCCCTTGGGATAAGCGACGAGTGTAGGTTCCGAAATAAATTATTTCAATCATATCTATACCTCTAAATAAAGATGTTTCTATTATATCATAAATTGGGATAACTGAAGAGAATGGTAGGGAAAAGAATGAAACTTCTAAGTATAAAATTAGTAAAATGCAAGTTGGATTTTTAGAGTTTTCAATCGTCACCTCAACACTTTAAAAACAGTTTATTCTCTGTAAAAATGGTATAATGAAAAGACAAAGGAAAGGAAGTAGATATGGAACAAAAAGAGAAACATTTTAATTTATCTTGGTTTTTTAAATGGTTTTTAGATAATAAGGCTGTTACTGTATTTTTGGTAGCCTTGTTACTAGGTCTCAATATTTTTATTTTAAGTAAGATTAGTTTTTTATTTATCCCTGTCGTTGATTTTTTATCAGTGGTCATGTTACCTGTTATTTTATCAGGATTGCTTTTTTATCTCTTAAACCCACTGGTGGATTTGATGGAGAAGTACAAGATAAATCGTGTCTTAGCCATTAGTATTATCTTTGTCATTATTGCTATACTTCTGATTATTGGTCTGGCTGTCGCGATTCCAAATCTTCAACGTCAAGTAGTTATTTTTGCGCAAAATGTACCAAATTATCTCGAAGATGCTGACAGAGTTATTAATGACCTTGTAACCAAGCGTTTACCAGATGACTTTAGACCACAACTGGAACAGGTTCTGGCTCAGTTTTCAACACAAGCAACTGCTTGGGCAAGTAATATATCTTCTAAGGCTGTGAACTGGGTGAGTGCTCTTATCAGTGGAACGTCACAAGTCATTGTCGCTTTGATTATCATGCCCTTTATGCTCTTTTATCTCCTTAGAGATGGAAAAGGTTTGAGAGATCATATCACTCAGTTCTTACCAAATAAATTGAGAGAACCAGTAGGTAAGGTTCTAACGGATGTGAACCAACAACTTTCTAACTATGTGAGAGGACAAATTACTGTTGCTGTTATCGTGGCGATTATGTTTATCATCTTCTTTAAGATTATTGGTTTGAGATATGCAGTGACTCTTGGTATTACTGCTGGGGTCTTAAATCTTATCCCTTATCTTGGAAGTTTCCTTGCTATGATACCAGCTCTGGTCTTAGGGTTAATTGCTGGACCAGTTATGCTATTGAAAGTTATTATCGTTTTTATCGTAGAGCAGACAATTGAAGGTCGTTTTGTGTCTCCATTGATTTTAGGTAGTCAGCTAAACATCCATCCAATCACTATTCTATTCGTTTTATTGACGTCTGGTTCTATGTTTGGTGTTTGGGGAGTCCTATTGGGAATTCCTGTTTATGCTTCAGCCAAAGTTGTTATTTCAGCTATTTTTGAATGGTATAAAAAAGTTAGTGGTCTGTATGAGTTAGAAGAGGAGGTTGAAGGTGAGCAATAGTCAAGAAATGCTTGAAGCTTTGGATCAGCAAGATTTAACAAGAGCTGATCACTATTTTCAAAAAGCCTTGGGAGAAGATCCTGACGATCTTCTTCTGGAACTGGCTTATTATCTTGAAGGTATTGGTTTTTATCCACAAGCTCGTCAAATCTATGAAAAACTAGCTCCATTATTTCCAGAAGTGAATCTCAATTTAGCTAGTATCGCAAGTGAAGACGGACAAATTGAAGAAGCATTTGCCTATCTAGAAGAAATTCAACCCAATAGCGATTCTTATGTATCTGCTCTTGTTTTAAAGGCTGATTTCTATCAAATGGAAGGATTGACGGATGTAGCTCGCGACAAGCTATTAGAAGCTCTTAATTACTCTGATGATCCTTTATTGATTTTTGGGCTAGCAGAGTTAGATAGTGAACTTGGAAATGATTTAGAAGCGATTAAGGGCTATGCTCAACTGGATAATCGTGAAATATATGAGCAGACAGGGATTTCGACCTATCAACGAATTGGAACTGCCTATGCTCGACTTGGAAAGTTTGAATCAGCCATAGAGTTTTTAGAAAAAGCTTTAGAGTTAGATTATGAAGATCAGACTGCATTTGAATTAGCAAGTCTTTACTTTGATCAAGAGGAATATCACAAGGCAGTTTTATATTTTAAACAGCTGGATACTATTTCTCCAGATTTTGAAGGGTATGAGTATGGTTATAGTCAGGCTCTACATAAGGAACACCAGACTGAGCAAGCCTTACTGATAGCTCAACAAGGTTTGGAAAAAAATCCATTCGAAACACGTTTACTACTCCTTGCTTCACAATTATCTTACGAATTGCATCAACCCGAGCAGGCGGAAGCTTATCTTCTTCAAGCTCAAGAAGATGCGGAAGACCAAGAAGAAGTCCTCTTGCGACTAGCAACCATGTATCAGGAGCAAGAACGGTATGAGGATATTCTAGCCTTAGAAGTATATGAGCCAGAAAATCTCTTGACTAAGTGGATGATTGCACGGAGTTACCAAGAAACTGAAGATTTGGATGTTGCCTATGAATCTTATCAGGCATTGGTTTCAGAACTCAAGGAAAATCCTGAGTTTTTAGAGCAATACATTCATCTATTACGCGAACTTGGAAGGTTTGAAGAAGCAAAAGAACAGATCCAACACTATCTCAAGTTGGTTCCTGATGACATACAGATGCAAGATTTGTATGAACGTTTATGATGATACCAAAATAGTCGTCTTAGCAGGCGATTATTTTTATAAAATGAAAGATTTAAAAATCTATAAATTCCATTATAAAAATGAATAGATACAGTATGAATTTTTAGCATTTTTTTGATATAATTGTTATAGTTAAATTGAAAAAACTCACTCAAAAAGTGAAACATAGAAAGATTTGAATTATGACACAAGTAAAAATCGTAACAGATTCTTCTGTTACCATTGAACCAGAAGTGGTCAAAGAATTAAATATTACCGTCGTTCCGCTCTCTGTAATGATTGATAGTGTTCTTTATTCGGATGCTGATCTTGAAGAAGGGGAATTTCTTCGCTTGATGAAAGAGAGTAAAAATCTGCCTAAAACAAGTCAACCTCCTGTTGGACTCTTTGCTGAGATTTTTGATGAGTTGAGTAAAGACGGTAGTCAAATTTTAGCCATTCATATGTCTCATGCCTTATCAGGAACTGTCGAAGCAGCTCGTCAGGGTGCAAGTTTGTCAACGGCTAATGTAACCGTATTGGATAGTTCTTTTACAGATCAAGCCCTAAAATTTCAAGTGGTTGAAGCAGCTAAGTTAGCTCAAGAAGGACAAAACATAGAAACAATTGTGGCTCATGTTGAAGAAGTCAAGAAAAATACAGAGCTCTACATCGGTGTTTCTACCTTAGAAAACCTTGTAAAAGGTGGCCGTATTGGCCGAGTGACAGGTCTTTTAAGCTCTCTATTAAATATCCGAGTAGTCATGCAGATGAAGGATGACGAATTACAACCAATCGTGAAAGGACGTGGAGCAAAAACCTTTAAGAAATGGTTGGATGAACTAGTTTCAAAACTGTCAGAGTGTTCTGTTTCTGAGATTGGTATTTCCTATTCTGGAACTCGGGACTGGGCAGAAGAGATGAAAGAAATCCTACAACCATTCGTAGACAAATCAATTTCTGTTTTAGAAACAGGTTCGATTATTCAGACACATACAGGTGAAAATGCTTGGGCTATTTTAGTCAGATATGAGTCCTAAAAAAATAAAGAAAATAGCAAGAAATAGCGTTTTTGACTTGACCTACAAGAGAATTTAGGATATGATTGTAATTGTTAATTAGAAAATATTTGGAGGAATTATTAACATGGCAAACAAACAAGATTTGATCGCTAAAGTAGCAGAAGCTACAGAATTGACAAAGAAAGACTCAGCAGCAGCAGTAGATGCTGTATTTGCAGCAGTAGCTGATTACCTTGCAGCTGGTGAAAAAGTTCAATTGATCGGTTTTGGTAATTTCGAAGTTCGTGAGCGTGCAGCACGTAAAGGTCGCAACCCACAAACTGGTAAAGAAATCACTATCGCAGCTTCAAAAGTTCCAGCATTCAAAGCTGGTAAAGCTCTTAAAGACGCTGTTAAATAATGAATTTAGAAAAAGCCTATTGTATCAAGCTTTCTAGCTTGGTCGATAGGCTTTTTTGTAGTTTTGGGGCAAAAAGGGGGCAGGAGAGAACAGTATCTTCTATATCAGTCATAGATTCTAAGATCTACTATTTGTAAGAATGGTGAAGCCGATAAGCCTATCTCAAGTTAGGCTTGCAAAGAAAAGATTTAGGCCATCATCCATACAATTGGCACTAAATGGATAGCAAATAAGGATGGTGAGAAGAGTCTCCTTTCAAGTATTGAGCCCCTTATAGTATTTCTTGACAGAGTTAGTAAAAGGGTTTACAATTATATAAAAGAAGTCAGGAGGAAGTGAAGATGATTATTTCAACTACGGGAATTGAAGGCAAGAAAATCCTAGCCTACAAAGGAATCGTCTTTGGTGAAGTGGTTGCTGGCATTAATATGTTCAAAGATATGGCTGCTGGCTTCCGTAATGTTTTTGGAGGACGAGCTAGTAGTTATGAAGTTGAATTGACTCAAGCTAGGGAAGAAGCTCTAGCAGAAATGATGGAGCGTGCAAGTGAACGTGGAGCAAATGCTATTATAGGTATAAAAATGGACTATGAAACTTTAGGGGCTGAAAATGGTATGCTAATGGTCACTTGTAGTGGTACAGCAGTTGTGGTTGACTCCTAATTTGAAGAAACAAAAAAAAGAACAGTCGGAACTGTTCTTTTTATGATTATTTGAGACCGTATTTTTTGTTGAAACGATCCACGCGTCCATCTGCTTGAGTGAACTTTTGACGTCCAGTATAGAATGGGTGTGAGTCTGATGAAATTTCCACACGGATCAATGGGTAAGTTTCGCCTTCGAACTCAACAGTTTCGTTAGAGCGTTTTGTTGAACCGCTAAGGAATTGGTAACCAGTAGTTGTGTCCATGAAGACAACTGGGCGATATTCTGGATGGATATCTTTTTTCATTTTGCAATATTTCCTTTCTGCCATGGTCTCTTTGCGAGCCATAGATTGTTACCATACTAGTCTAACAGATTATGCTAAGTTTGGCAAGCTTTTTATCTATTTTTTCAGTAAGTTTTTTAATTTTTGGTAGATGACTTCATTTTCCTCTAGGCTATAGGAGTTAGCACCACTTGCAAGTGGGTGACCTCCACCATCATGTTCTTTTGCAACACTATTGATTGGAACGAATTTACTGCGAAGTCGAACGCGATAGTGGCCATCTGCTTGTTCCACAAATATTCCCCAAAGGTTAACAGTATCAATACGACCTGGAGCACCAATAATGGCTGCTGTTTCTGCGTCTGTTACTTGATATGTTTTTAGAATTTCTTGAGTCAGAATGACACGCGCAACACCGTTTTCATCAACTTCTAAGTGATCATAGACATAACCTTGAAGTTTAGCAATTTTAAAGCTCATGGTGTCCATTTTACGTGCTAATTCAGCATAGTCAAAGTTATGTTCTCTTAGTTTACTAGCAATTCGAAGGGTACGAGCAGAAGTAGACGGATAAAGGAAACGGCCGGTATCGCCAATAATTCCAGCACATAGCATTTTAGCTGCATAGTCAGATAATTCAAGATTAGTTGTTTCAGCAAAGTGAGCAATCATCTCACTGGCACTGCTCGAGTTGGTATCTACCCAAACAAGATCTCCGTATACTTCATCATTTGGATGGTGGTCAATTTTAATAATGGTTTCAGCATTGATATAACGTTTATCATCGATACGAGCAGTATTTGCTGTATCACAAATGATAGCAAGTGCCCCTTGATAATCTTTGTCTTCTACCTGATCCATCTTTGTAAGCCATGTTAGGGTAGGTTCATCATAACCGACTACCTTGATTTTTTTTCTGGGAAATGATGTTCCAGAAGTGCTTTGAGTCCAACCTGACTTCCTAAGGCATCAGGATCGGGTTTCATGTGACGGTGAATGACAATGGTATCGTATGCTTTAATTTTTTCTAAAATTTGATGGCAAATTTCCATAAGTAACCTCAATTCTTTCTTATTTCATTGTAGCACAAGAGTTTTTATTTTTAAAATGAAAAAGATGTGATATAATGGAGGAAGATAAATTGAGGAGGACGATATGGCATTAGCAAAAATTGTATTTGCCAGTATGACCGGTAATACCGAAGAAATTGCAGATATTGTAGCAGATAAATTGCGTGAGTTGGGCTTAGAGGTGGATGTTGATGAGTGTACAACTGTTGACGCATCTGACTTTCTTGAAGCAGATATCGCAATCGTTGCAACCTACACTTACGGTGATGGAGAATTGCCCGATGAGATGATGGACTTCTACGAAGACCTAGCAGATCTTAACTTGAGTGGCAAAATCTACGGTGTGGTAGGATCAGGCGATACTTTCTACGATGAGTTCTGTAAGGCTGTTGATGACTTTGATCGTGTATTTGTAGCAACAGGAGCTGAAAAGGGATCAGAGTGTGTCAAAGTGGATCTCTCTGCAGAAGAAGAAGATATCGAACGCTTGGAACAATTTGCAGAAGAATTGGCTGCTAGAGTAGGATAAGCATGAAGTTGCACTGATGAAAGTTGTCAGTGCAGTTTTTGTTAGTTGTTCCTAAGAATGTACTATCCCATCTAGAATATTTTTTCTAAAATCATTCAAATAAAAAAGGAGACTCTATGGATTTAGATATTATTAGACAAGAAATCGATCAAATTGATGATCAAATCGTGAAGCTCTTGGAAGAAAGAATGCATCTTGTGGAAGGCGTAGTTGCTTATAAAAAGGCTTCAGGAAAACCGATTTTGGACACCAAAAGAGAAGAAGCTATCTTTGAGAAAGTCAGAAGTCGTGTCAGCAATAAAAAATACGAAGAGACAATTGTCGCGACTTTTTCAGACATTCTCAAACGTTCGCGCGATTATCAGGATAAAAACATCAAATGAAAAAAGAACAATTTTACCCACTAGGAATCTTTCTAGCTGCTATGTTGGGAGGACTTGTCCGATATCAGATTTCGAGATGGTTGCCAGCCAGCCCAGATTTTCCATGGGGGACACTAGTCGTCAACTATCTAGGAATTTTCTGCTTAGTCTATCTTGTCAAAGGATATCTGGTCTATAAGGGGACAAGTAAAGGTGTTATTTTAGCACTGGGTACAGGTTTTTGTGGCGGTTTGACCACTTTTTCTAGCCTCGTGTTAGATACAGTAAAATTGCTGGATACAGGTTCTTATCCAAGTCTGGTAATCTATCTAGTTCTGAGCATTGGTGGAGGGCTTTTATTGGCTTATTGTTTAGGGAGGAAGAAATGGTAATCATGTATTTAGCGCTTGCTTGTGGCGTTGGAGCGCTTGTTCGTTATTTCCTTTCTACCCTCAATCAAGAGAGAGTTTTACCATTAGGAACACTTCTAGCAAATCTTTTAGGTTGTTTTTTAATTGGTTTATTTTACAATTATGTAGAAGATAAAGAGCTCTATGCTATCCTTGCTACAGGCTTCTGTGGAGGTTTAACCACTTTTTCAACCTTGAATGATGAACTCCAAAAACTCTTGGCTGATAAGAAGGTCTTTTACAGTTATTTTCTCTTGACCTACTTAGGTGGTTTAGTAGCAATTTTTTTAGGAATTTTGCTATAAATTTCTTTACTTTTTTTTAGAAATTTGGTAAACTGTATCTTGTGTGTAATGGACGCACAAAAATACAGTTTATCCGCTGAGGAAGCTTCCTCAAGATTGACAAAGATAGGAGAATAAAATGAATCCATTAATCCAAAGCTTGACTGAAGGTCAACTTCGTACTGATATTCCATCATTCCGTCCTGGTGACACTGTTCGTGTACACGCGAAAGTTGTCGAAGGTAACCGTGAACGTATCCAGATTTTTGAAGGTGTTGTTATTGCACGTAAAGGTGCTGGCATCTCAGAAAACTACACAGTTCGTAAAATTTCTAATGGTGTAGGTGTTGAACGTATCTTCCCAATCCACACTCCACGTGTTGAAAAGATCGAAGTTGTTCGTTACGGTAAAGTACGTCGTGCGAAATTGTACTACTTGCGTGCTCTTCAAGGTAAAGCAGCTCGTATCAAAGAAATCCGTCGTTAATTCGACCAAAAAACTCTGCTCATTCGGCAGAGTTTTTCTCTAGCTCCCTTAGTTCAATGGATATAACAACTCCCTCCTAAGGAGTAGTTGCAGGTTCGATTCCTGCAGGGGGCATTTTTAGAAATGTAAAGAAAGACAAAGAATATTCAAAGTGTTTATTTAAAGGCAATCATCACAAGTTCATTTTTAAAAATAATTAAGTATTTTTTGTCTTTTTGACCAAATCATGACCAAATTTTGACCAAAATTATACTTTGGTCAATGACTATAGAATAAAATGGATCATGAAAATGTCTTTGATTTATAGTAGTGTTAAAAAAGGACTTCCTTTATTGGAATGTCCTTATTTTTATTGATTATGGAATTGACAAATGAGGTTAAGGTTCAGATCTATGAACTCAGAAAGAAAGTACAAATCTTTAATCAGCTTTCAAAAGGATTTTGTGTGGATGTTTCGGGCTAAGGTATGTGACAAGATGAATTGATCGTTATGGAATAGAGAGTGTTAAAAATGAGAAGAATCGTTACTATGCCCCTGAATTAAAACAAGAAATAATCAACAAAAGCCTATATAATAACAAATGTATTAAAACGAAAACATACTAAGATTAGTAGTGAGGAAATCTCC
>NZ_KV807727.1:0-6829 GCF_001812125.1 Streptococcus sp. HMSC071D03 | reverse complement strand
GACAAACTATTTTTGAAAAGAGAAAAAGACAAACACCAAAAATGACGTTTGTCTTCGTTCTGACATGTGAACTAGAACTACATGTTTGTTATTCTGCAGCTTGTTGCCAACGTTTTGCTAGAGTCCGTGAAAGGCTTGAAATAGCTAGGTTGAAACTGAAGTAGATTAGGGCGATGAGGATATATAAGCTGAAAACCTGTTCCGGTTCAAAGTATCGGCCCATGAGGATTTGACTAGCACCAAAAAGCTCTTGGAGGGCGATTACAGAGTATAGGAGACTGGTATCCTTAATCACTGTTACAAATTGAGAGATGATGGCAGGGAGCATCTTGCGGATGGCTTGCGGTAGGATGATGTGATAGAGGATTTGGCGATAGGAGAAACCTTGTGCCATTCCAGCCTCGTATTGTCCTTGATCCACTGCGTTAAGACCACCTCGGATAATTTCAGCAAGGGCTGCTGATGTAAAGAGAGTAAAGGCAGTGATTCCGGCTGAGGTAGATTTCATTTTAAAGACTAAAAAAATAGTGAAAATCCAGAGTAGATTAGGAACATTTCGTACAAATTCAATGTAGACACTAGCAAGGATTCGTAATAGGGTGTTTTTTCCGTTACGCATGACAGCAAGGATGGTTCCAATTAGTGTTGAAAGCGTGATAGCAATCAAAGAGATATAGAGGGTTAGACCAAAACCTTTTAAAATAAAGATGAGGTTGTCTAGACTGAGAACTTCAAGAATACTTTCCATAAAAACCTCCTAAAGTGAATAAGCTTTTTTGTTAGCTTGCTCCATTTTTCGTCCAAATTGAGCAACAGGGAAGCAGAGGGCAAAGTAGAAGAAGGCGGCGCCTAAAAAGGCAGGGACATAGTTTCCGTTGAGTGCGGACCAAGATTTGGTGACAAACATGAGGTCAACTCCAGAAATGATAGCTACTGTCGAAGTATTCTTAATCAGGTTGACGACTTGGTTGGTCAAGGGAGGGAGAATGATGCGAAAAGCCTGCGGTAAGATAATCAAGTGCATTGCATTTGCATAGGTGAATCCCTGAGAAAGAGCTGCTTCGAGTTGGCCTCTAGGGATAGATTGAATTCCTGACCGAATGACCTCAGCGATATAGGCGCCGTGGTAGAGTCCGACACAAAGAACGGCAGTCCAGTAGATGGGAATCATGATAGTATAGTTACTAATCAGAGGCAAGCCGTAAAATACAATAACGAACTGAACTAGGAGAGGGGTGTTTTGATAAAATTCGACAAAGATACGGGACAAGATCCGTAAACTGCCATGTTTGCTAGTGGATAAGATACCGAATAGGATGCCCAATAGCATGGCTAGGGCAAAAGAACCTAGAGCGATAGCTATAGTAAAGAGAAATCCGTTAAAAAATTGACCAAAATGTTGAAAATAAGCTGTCCAAGATGATGAATCTATCATGTAGCTACCTCCTTATTCTGCTGAGTGTTTGGAAGGTTTGAGATTGTAGCGATCGTATAAGTCCTGCAAGGTCCCATCCTGACTCCATTTGACAACCAATTGATCTAGATAGTCATTCAGTTGCGTGTTCGATTTTTTGGTTACAATACCATAGTCAGAAGGTTTGAAGCTATCGTCAAGTAGTTCTGTTCTTTTGCTGGTATAGCCGGAAAGGATAGAACGGTCTACCGAGAAGGCATCAATCCGATGGGCGTGGAGGGAGGTGATTAATTCAGGATAAGATCCGAGTTCGACAAATTTAAAGGCAAGGCCTTTTTTCTTACCCAAGTCGCTAATCAGTTTTTGGGTGATGGATCCTTGTGCGACTCCAATGGTTTTTCCGTTCAAATCCTCAATATTTTTAATCTTACCTGATTTATTTACCAAAAATCCACAGGCGTCTGTATAGTAAGGGCTGGTGAAGTTGTAGAGCTTTTTCCGCTCATCTGTGATTGTGAAGGTGGCGATGTCCATATCCACTTGTTCATTGTCTAATAGAGGACCTCGCGTTTGGGCAGTAACTGGAACATAGCGGACCTTGACCTTGAGTTGACCTGCAATTAGTTTAGCTAAATCTGTTTCAATACCTGAGAATTCTCCTGTTTTCGGATTTTTATAGCCGAAATTCGGAACGTCTTGTTTGACGCCGACAACGATTTCTCCCCTTTTTTGGATATCTGCGATACTGGTATCTGCTTGAGCTGATGTCACAAATCCAAAACTTAAAAGGCTGCTAACTACTATTGCAAGAAAGAAATTCTTTTTCATAGGCTTCTC
Organism: Streptococcus sp. HMSC071D03; assembly: GCF_001812125.1. Taxonomy (NCBI): domain Bacteria; kingdom Bacillati; phylum Bacillota; class Bacilli; order Lactobacillales; family Streptococcaceae; genus Streptococcus; species Streptococcus sp. HMSC071D03. The sequence continues at coordinate 4,578 of NZ_KV807727.1, read as the reverse complement.
CTTATTTGACCTTGTCACTTTCGTGGTTAATAATCTTGCTGAGAAATTGTTGGGCGCGCGGCTCACTTGGGTGATCAAAAAATGCATCCACATCTGTTGTATCGACCAGGACTTGTCCATCTGCCATAAAGATGATGCGATCAGCTACCTTGCGAGCGAAGCCCATTTCGTGTGTGACGATCATCATATTCATGCCGTCATGGGCTAATTTTTGCATAACAGCAAGGACATCACCGATTGTTTCGGGGTCGAGAGCTGAGGTTGGTTCATCAAAGAGTAGGAGTTCAGGTTTCATAGCTAGGCCTCTAGCGATAGCTACTCGTTGCTTTTGTCCACCTGAAAGGGTAGCTGGATAGGAATCTTTCTTATCCCACATATTTACAAATTCTAAATATTTTTGCGCAGTTTTTTGAGCCTCTTTTGGATCTTTGCCTAGTACTTTAATCGGTGCAAGAGTTACATTTTCTAACACATTCTTATGTGGATAAAGATTAAAATGTTGGAAAACCATCCCTACTTCCTTGCGGAGAGGGACTAAATCTTTTTGGCTAGCACCTGCTACTTGGTGTCCATTTACCAAGAGACTTCCACTATCAATCGCCTCTAGACCATTGATAGTACGGATAAGGGTTGACTTTCCAGAACCAGATGGTCCAAGTAACACAACGACTTGGCCTTTTTCAAAACGAAGGTTGATATTCTGGAGTGCGTGGTAGTCTCCGTAATACTTTTCAACAGCTTTAAATTCTACTAAAGTCATAATCATTCTCCTTTGTGTTAGATTTTTTAACATAGATTCTACAACAAAAGCGTTTTCCTGTCAAATGATATTACAAAGAAATTAGTAAAACTTTGATAAAAGCAAACCGGATAGAGAAAAACTGAAAATCATGTTATAATAAAACGATAGAATCGTAAGAAAGAGTGGATGATTTTTTTGATAATTCCTACTTATAATTGGCAATTTGCTCCGCAAGTTGAGGATGCGGATTTTACAAAGATAGCTAAGAAAGCTGGTTTGGGCCCTGAAGTGGCTCGTTTGTTATTTGAACGAGGTATTCAGGATGAAACCAGTCTGAAAAAATTTTTAGAACCTTCTTTAGATGATTTGCATGATCCCTATCTTCTGCATGATATGGAAAAAGCAGTGGAGCGGATTCGTCAGGCTATTGAGCAAGGGGAGTTGATTCTCATTTATGGTGACTACGATGCGGATGGAATGACTTCGGCTTCCATTGTCAAGGAAAGTTTAGAGCAGATAGGTGCTGAGTGTCTTGTTTACCTTCCCAATCGCTTTACAGATGGTTATGGTCCAAATGCCAGTGTCTATAAATATTTCATTGAACAACAGGGCGTGTCTTTGATTGTGACGGTGGACAATGGTGTGGCGGGGCATGAAGCTATTGATTTGGCTCAGTCGATGGGAGTGGACGTCATTGTGACCGACCACCATTCTATGCCTGAGGATTTACCAGATGCCTATGCTATTATTCATCCAGAACATCCAGGGGCGGACTATCCTTTCAAGCATCTAGCAGGTTGTGGTGTCGCTTTTAAGTTGGCTTGTGCCCTTTTGGAAGAAGTGCAGGTTGAGTTGTTGGACTTGGTTGCTATCGGTACAATTGCCGATATGGTCAGTCTGACGGATGAAAATCGTATCATGGTCCAGTATGGTCTTGAGGTCTTGCGCAATACCCAACGAATGGGCCTGCAAGAAATGTTTGAAATTGCTGGGATTTCGAGTAGTGATGTGACAGAAGAGACGGTTGGTTTTCAGTTAGCGCCTCGTTTAAATGCCCTAGGGCGCCTGGATGATCCCAATCCAGCTATTGATTTGTTGACTGGATTTGACGATGAGGAAGTGCATGAAATCGCTCTTTTGATTCATCAAAAGAATGAAGAACGTAAGGAAATTGTTCAGTCCATTTACGATGAAGCTAAAGGCATGGTGAATCCTGAGAGAAGTGTTCAAGTTTTGGCTAAGGAAGGCTGGAATCCGGGAGTTCTTGGAATTGTAGCTGGGCGCTTACTTGAAGAACTGGGTCAGACAGTCATTGTCCTGAATATCGAAGATGGACGCGCAAAGGGTAGTGCTCGAAGCATTGAAGCGGTTGATATTTTTGAAGCTTTGGACCCGCATCGAGAACTATTTATCGCCTTTGGTGGTCACGCAGGCGCTGCAGGTATGACCCTTGAAGCGGATAAGTTGGAAGTCTTATCTGATCTTTTGGACGCCTATATCCGAGAAAAAGGTGCAGATGCCCAAGGTAAAAACAATCTATTTTTAGATGAAGAACTGGATTTAGAGACCTTGAGTCTGGAGACGGTGAAAAGTTTTGAACGTCTAGCTCCTTTTGGGATGGATAACCAAAAACCTGTCTTCTATATTCGAGATTTTCAAGTTGAAAATGCTCGCGTTATGGGGGCTGGTAATGCTCACCTCAAGCTGAAAATTTCCAAAGGTGAGGCTAGTTTTGAGGTGGTCGCTTTTGGTCAAGGTAAATGGGCGACTGAGTTCTCGCAAACCAAGCAATTGGAACTGGCGGTGACTCTCTCTGTCAATCAATGGAATGGTCAAACTACCTTGCAGTTGATGATGGTTGACGCCCGTGTAGAAGGTGTCCAGCTCTTTAACATTCGTGGCAAGAATGCCTTGTTACCAGAAGGGGTAGCCATTTTGGACTTTACGCAAGAGTTACCTGATGTGACCTCTTGTTCAGCTATTGTCGTTAAGAATATTCCTGAGGATATATCCCTCCTTAAGAAAATCTGTCAGGAGCAGGAATTTTTAGCTCTTTACTTTAAAAATGATATAGCCAAGGCTTACTATTTGACGGGATATGGAACGAGAGAGCAGTTTGCAAAATTGTATAAAACCATCTATCAGTTCCCGGAGTTTGACATTCGCTATAAACTCAAGGATTTGGCGGCCTATCTCAAGATTGAGCAAATCCTGTTAGTTAAAATGATCCAGATTTTTGAAGAACTTGGCTTTGTGACCATTGAAAATGGAGTCATGAGGGTGAATAAAGAGGCTGAAAAGCGTGATATAGCTGAGAGTCAGATTTATCAAAAACTGAAACAAACTGTCAAGGAGCAAGAAATAATGGCGCTTGGAACAGTCCAGGAAATCTATGATTTCTTAATGGAAAAAAATGAATAGAGATAGAAAGAGTTGGCTTGCTGACTCTTTTTGTTTGCTCTCAAGTGGAAGTTAGTTGAAGTAGAGAATGGAGAAAGAAGTGGAAAAGAAATTCCTAGTAGAGTATAAGTATCAACAGAAGAAAGAATTTGAAGTTAGTTTACCGATGCCGAGGGTGATCTTTTTAGATTTGTTTGATTTTTTGGATCAGAAGTTAGAGTCGCTGACTTGTTATGACGCTTTTCTTTTGAAAAATTATGTTTAAAAGTATTTTGGATAAATCCCTTGGTAAATCAAGTGGAAGTTACTTTGAGAAATCACCTTAAAAAATCAACAAACGATTTAACTTGTCAAAGCAGAGGTTTATTGTTATAATAGGTAGGATGGAGGCGTTATGGCACTTAAAAAAGCAAGTCTAGCCTGTGCGGTTTGTGGTTCTAGAAATTATTCGATTAAGATTAGTGGAAATCCAAAACCAACACGCTTAGAAGTAAATAAATTTTGTAAACACTGTGGCAAGTACACCACACACCGAGAAACGAGATAGGAGAAAACGATGCGTTTTATTAAGGACATTTTTAAACTTCTTAAAGAAACAACTTGGCCGACTCGCAAGGAAAGTTGGTTAGATTTTAAATCTATCATGGAATACACTGCTTTCTTTGTAGTGATGATTTATATTTTTGACCAATTGATTGTTAGCGGATTGATTCGTTTTATTAATATTTTTTAAAATAAGCTAAGAAAAAGATCTAGTCGCTGAAATTCTTCAGTTAGGAAAGGAAAAAACATGGATAGTTTTGATAAAGGATGGTTTGTGCTACAAACTTACTCTGGCTACGAAAATAAAGTAAAAGAAAATCTATTGCAACGTGCACAAACATACAATATGTTAGAAAATATTCTACGTGTTGAAATTCCTACACAAACAGTGCAAGTGGAAAAAAATGGAAAGAAAAAAGAAATCGAAGAAAATCGCTTTCCAGGTTATGTTCTTGTAGAAATGGTTATGACCGACGAAGCATGGTTTGTTGTACGTAACACACCAAACGTAACAGGATTCGTAGGTTCACACGGAAACAGATCAAAACCAACTCCACTTTTGGAACAAGAAATTCGCGATATTTTAGTTTCTATGGGTCAAACTGTCCAAGAATTTGATATTGATGTCGAAGTTGGTCAAACTGTTCGCATCATTGATGGTGCTTTCGCAGATTACACAGGTAAGATCACAGAAATTGATAATAATAAAGTTAAGATGATTATCTCAATGTTTGGTAATGATACAGTAGCGGAAGTAAATCTTAATCAGATTGCAGAACTTTAACCAAAAAAATTATCAATATAAAATCACAAACAAAGACAATTGTAAAAGAGACAGTTGTCTTTTTTTACGGCTCATTTGTCAGTATTCATACTTCCTGATACACCTTGGA
>NZ_KV807726.1:0-30304 GCF_001812125.1 Streptococcus sp. HMSC071D03 | reverse complement strand
GTAGGAACTTTAGGAACTACTTCGTCCTTAGCAACAACCTTAGTTGCTGGCTCAATAACTGCTACCTCAGTTTCACTAGCAGATACCCCAGTAGTTACCCCAAGAGCCGAGATTGCAAGCGTTGAAATAACTGCTTTTTTGATGGCGCCATGGCCTTGTGCGTTTGATTCCATCATATAAACTCCTTTTGATAATTTTATAGTCCTATTTTATCACATATTGTAGCGTTTTAAAACTATTATATGTGATATTTCTCTTCAATAGTAGTTGGGGCACCACTTATTTCATCTAATTTTAAAGTACTTTAAAAACAACATTTTCCTAGTTTATATTATCATTCCTATAATACCCTTAAATGCAACATTTGTTAAGAAAACAAACAGGACAACATCATAATGTGAGAATAGTTAAAATTTATAAAAAAAAAGCCTGAGGCTTAGTCAAAAATTCCTAAAATGCGGGAATCTCTCCTACTTCAAACTTATAATTCGTATACACGAATTATAAGAATAATGAGGTTTCACCTCAAACACCAATTTATTCATAAAAATTTATTTTCAATTGTTTATTCCCTAAAGGGAATTATACTCCAAAATCAAGATTCTGTCAAGTTAAATTTCAGTTACAAATCTTTACCCTCCCCCCCACACAAGTGCTGTGGGGGATTTTTTTGTTTTTTCTAAACTTTTTTCACTTTTTTGTCCGACGACACCCCAAAAAATCTCCTTATAAATAAGAACAACTGTCCAGCTCATGACACTAAACCGAGCAAGAGCCCATTCACTATTTTGTCCAAAAGAAAGGTAAAGAATTATGACAAAAAAACAGAACTCAAAACAACCCAAACCTGACAAGGTCGCTATCCGCAGAGAAAAAAAAATTAAGGAAGCGATTGAATGTGGCAACTGGAAAAGAGTTGTCCATCTTCTATCATTACCACTCGAAAACGCAGAAAGAAGAGACAGGTATCATGGAAAACTCAGCATCAATTTCACCTATAAGAGGAAAGAAATGCTTGACTTTCTACCTGACAATTCCAGACACTCCAATCCTCTTGAATCACTCATTTATGAAGAAGATATGAAGATTGTCTATCAGACAATTGACGAGTTTGACGACATCGAACAAACCATTATCTTTGGTTACTTCTTTGAAGATAAGAAGTTCACTCAATTAGCTAAAGAAGTTCACCTCAGTGACAAAACAGTCAAAAGAAGGCTAGAAAAATCACTCAAACTTCTGAGGGAAAAACTTGAAGAATAAATAAAAAACTGTCCAGCTCATGACGCTAAACCGAGCTTGTCCCTTTTCACTTTTAAGCTTCATATAGAAAGGTATAGCCGTATGAAAATCAAACCACAAAACCGCAAAGGCGGATACTCAAATAAAATAGCAGAACAATACGTAAATCTTCAAGCGCCTATTCACTTGCTCAGTGATGAGCTTGAATCACAACAAAAATTCGAGGATGGAAAGCCAACTGGTGAAATTATCGCCTACAAAACATGGTTTGGACAAAAAGGATTACCTCCTTTTCAAGTGAAATTTACAGAAGCACCTGACCTACCAGACTACCTGTCTTTGGTTTCCTTTGAAAATCTAATGGCATGTGAAGTGAACTACAATGTTTACTTCAAAGCAGATGGTATTAAGGAGGTTAAATAATGGTGTCTAAAACAGATGCCGTCTTGCAATCATACTTGCTCCAGAGCCTTAATATGGCTCTTGGAGCCTTGATGCAAGGCGAAACAAGTTATACAAACAGTTTTAACATTGTCATTCAAGAAAACGGTTTTATTTTCATCCCACGGCTTCCCTGTGCCTATATTTTAGATGATGAGCTCTATAATAAAATCTTCTTGATTGCTAACGCATCCCTATACCCACATTATACTTTATTGAAGCAAAATGCAACATACTTTGTCCCTCTAAAAACGGATGATATTCATGTTCAGCGAGGACTCTTCTTTCCGTGGAAGATGGGAATTTCAAAACGATTGGTCATTCCTGACCTTGATAGATATACAACAAGTTTGCCCAAAAATCAAATTCCAATTATGGAAAATTTTACGCTTAATCTTGATAAGGTCAATCACATGGCAATCTGTGGAAATAGTGGTTCGGGTAAATCTTATGCTCTTACTTATCTACTAAGTGTGCTCAAAAATCAATCTGATTTAATTATCGTAGACCCAAAATTTGACACGCCTAGTCGTTGGGCTCGTGAACATCAAATTGCCGTGATTCACCCCGTTGAAAATCGGTCTAAGTCTGATTTTGTATCAGAAATCAATGAGAAATTAAGTCAATGTCTGGAACTGATTCAAAAACGTCAAGCAATCCTATACGAGAATCCACGTCATGAGTTCACTCATATGACAATTGTGATTGATGAGGTTCTTGCATTATCCGAGGGAGTCAATAAGACGATTAAAGAATCATTTTTCTCACTCTTGTCTTCTATCGCACTTCTTGGACGTGCTACAAGGATTCATTTACTATTGGTTAGCCAAAGGTTCGACCATACTACCATTCCCATTTCTGTTCGCGAACAACTTAATGTCCTCATCCAGATTGGCAACATTAACAAGAAGACGACACAATTTCTGTTTCCCGACCTCGACCCAGAAGGTATTGTTATTCCTATTGGGCATGGAACAGGTCTGATTCAAGTGATTGATAACGAACATCCTTATCAAGTTCTACCTTTGCTATGTCCAACCTATTACACTACGAAAGGAATTTTATAGATTATGAGAAAAACGAACTTTCAAAAAAACATACATCCCGCAACTACCCTTTTTATAGTGGGGATCCTATCCATGTTTATTGCAATTCTATTGAGGTTTGGGATGAACCCCTTGGAAAACAGTATCTATTTCACATCTCTGTTTGATTTCCTGCGCTTGCTTCACTTTATCAGCTCATCTATCTCTTTCTTGTCCCTTCTCTTATTCTTTGGATTATTTGGCTATGAAATTAAGATACGACAGAGAGAAGATAGAATATCTAACCTCTTTAAGTCCATCATACAGACCTTTTCACTTCGCCTTTTTCTTATTCAAAGAGAACACTCAGAATCTGTAAGCACAAGCGAACAAGGGAATGTAAAGAGATACAATCCTGTCAACAAACAGTTCAATAAAGCGATTCAGAAAGTGGTTGTAGATATACGAGAGGAAAGCACAACCTTGATTATTCCTGTCCCCAAATCTCAACAAGCCATTAGAATTCTAAAAGATTTAGAAACAATCATCAGTGAAGAAATTTCTAGTCGCAATCCTGACTATTATTTTTCAAGAGCTGAAAGAAAGGGCATGGACTTCTACTTTATCGGAACGAGACGTAAATGATAGGAAGGGCGCTATGGCGCACGAAGTGAGCGCCACCTAGCGCCCTTCGGTTTAATTTAATACCGTATATGGACTAACGGGTTACTACGACCCCGTTAGTCCAATAATCAATAATCACAAAAATATCAAATAAAGCGTGTCCCACCTTCCGAAGACACCCTTCTAAATCTCCTTATAGATAGAAATACAATTTGAAAGCGAGACATATTGAATATGGCAAAAGAACAACGTTCTAATAAATGGGCTTTTCTTTTCTACAGAGAGAGCGCCCCAGAAAACTATTTGGAAATCCTTGAAGGTTTTCATATCCCCTTTATCTTATCACCTTGGCATGATAGAGATATCAATCGAAAAACAGGGGAACTTAAGAAAGCTCATAAACATGGAGCCTTTTTCTTTGATTCGCTTAAAAGCTATAATCAAGTATCTGAACTCATCAAGGATAAATTAAAGGGACCTGCTCATGTAGAGCCTATTATGTCTCCCAAGGGGATGTATGACTACTTTGTTCATGCGGAGAATCCTAAAAAGACTCAATACAAAATTGATGATATAGAAATAGGATGCGGATTTGAATTAGACAAATTCCTCATAAACAATAACAACGATGATTTTCTATCAACTATTATTGACGTGATAGACAAGAAGAATTTCACAGAATTTAATCATCTGGTTAGATATGCGAGAGAAGAAAATCCGACCTTATTAAGGCTTATAGTAGATAAAACTTACTTTTTTGCTAAGTATTTAGATTCACGAAGGTATAGCACAGACAAAAGCAAAATAACTTCATCAGAAAATTCTTTGACGAATACTCCTAATGAAACTAATGACGTCATATCAAGCACTACTTCAATAGAAGTATAATGGAGGAAAAGCTATGCAAGTAATCTTACCAGATGAGCAAATTCATCAAATTCAACTCTTACTCTCTAATCTTATAAATAAAGAAATCAGAGAGCAATTAGACAAGAGCGGTATCGATAGCCCCTATTTGAACAAGCAACAAGCTTGTAACTATTTAGGTATATCAAACAATACACTGGATTCTTGGATTGTAAAAGGCCTACCCAAAATCAAAATCGGTAAAACGATTCGATTCCATAAAGACGCTATCGACCAATGGCTAAACTCACATAACTAGAAATATCAAGATTTTTGTTTTATAATAGTCATGATATTTTCTGGTTCGATACACAAGGAGAATATCATGACTATCACTAAAACCAAAAATGGTACTTATCGTTTAAAAATCTACATTCCAATAGAAGCTCGAATGCCACTTGGAATCGTCAGCAACAACTACTACGATAAACGATTCAAAACAAGAAAGGAGGCAAGACAAGCAGAGATAGACTTACTCACGAAGTTAAACCAAATTGAAGACAATGCGTTTTCGGGACTAGGCAAAGAAGATATTCTTTTCTCAGACTTCTATAATAATATTTGGTGGGAATCCTATAAAGCGGGGCAAACCACATCTACTTCAAAACCACCAAGCAGGTCAACAATTGCCAATACCAAAACATGTTTTGAAAAGCATATACTACCACTTCTTGGCAACTATACGATTCAATTTTTAAACCAAAATAAACAGGTTATTCTAAATTTGATGACGTCAAAAGCTAACGAATATGCAAACTTCAAAACTTTACGAAGTTATGTTATTTCTATTTTTGATTGGGCAGAAGAACTTGAGTATATTGAAGCAAATAGAGTTGCAAAAACTTTAAGGCGAATTAAGGCTGTCAAAAAAATTCAACTTGCAGAATCAAAACGTGATGAAGATTTATATTTAACTCATGAGCAACTCCAAGAGTGGTTTTCAGCCTTTAAAGAGGATTTAGAGAATGATAAAATATCACTCAAAGATTACGTCCTTTTCTATCTCACTTTTTTCCTCGGAGATAGGAAATCAGAAACATATGCTCTCCAGTGGAAACATATCGACTTTTCAAAATCTCAGATTCAGTTAATTCAGGCTTTAGATAGATACGGACAAGTAAAATCTACCAAAGGAAATAAAAAAACTATCTTTTCTATTTCTAGTGACTTACTTCAACTTCTGACTTCATGGAAAAAACAACAAAAATATGAACTGGCAAAGTTTGGTATCATCAGTAATCCAGAACAATTCATCTTCACTTATATAGATACCAGAGGGAATATCAATAAACCCCTACATTCTGACTATCTTAATAATAAGATGAAAACTATCAGAAAGCGACACCCAGAGCTTACACACGCTACACCACATAAACTACGTCATACGGGAGCAACGCTCGCTAAACAGGCTGGAATGAGCTTAGAAGCCATTTCCGAAGCTCTAACACATAGCGACACAGGTACAACACAGATTTATGTCAATACTTCTAACGTAGTCCCTATGGCAGTCGGTGAATTTGCTTTAAAGTCTCTAAAACAATAAGGTGAAAATAAGGTAAACTTTGAGGTGAACTTTTTCAAAAAAAAACGAAAAAAGCACCCATGAGGTAAACTCTTGAATGCTTTGAAACGTTGATATAATCGTATTGATTAACGTTTTGAGAATTGTGATGCTTTACGAGCTTTCTTAAGACCTGGTTTCTTACGCTCAACTTTACGTGAGTCACGTGTAAGAAGTCCTGCGCGTTTCAATGAATCGCGGAAGTCTGGGTCTACTTGAAGAAGGGCACGAGCGATACCGTGACGGATAGCTCCTGATTGACCAGCGTATCCACCACCTACAACGTTAACGAAAACGTCGTATGAACCTACAGTTGAAGTAACTGCGAATGGTTGGTTGATGACAAGACGAAGGTCAGCGTGTGGGATGTACTCTTCAACATCTTTTTTGTTAACAGTGATTTTACCAGTTCCTGGAACAAGGCGAACGCGTGCAACAGCGTTTTTACGACGTCCAGTACCTGCATATTGTGCTTGTGACATACTTTATTGTTCCTTTCCTTAGATAAGTCCTGAAATATCAAGAACTTCTGGTTGTTGTGCAGCGTGAGTGTGCTCAGCTCCAACGAATACTTTCAATTTCATACCTTGAGCGCGGCCAAGAGTATTGTGTGGAAGCATACCTTTAACTGATTTCTCGATCAAACGTACTGCATTTTTAGAACGAAGTTCACCAGCAGAGATTGATTTCAATCCACCTGGGTGGTTTGAGTGAGTGTAGTAGATCTTATCAGATGCTTTTTTACCAGTCAATTTAACTTTTTCAGCATTGATAACGATTACGAAGTCACCTGTATCAGTGTGTGGTGTGAATGTTGGTTTGTTTTTTCCGCGAAGTACGCTAGCAACAACTGCTGAAAGGCGTCCAAGAGGTACATCAGTTGCGTCAACAACGTACCATTTGCGTTCTACTTGGCCTGGTTTAGCCATGAATGTAGTTTTGTTCATGATTTCTCCTATATGAATATCGTTTTTGTTTACAGGGCGGATGTTCCGGTCCGCGGGGTATTTGAAAGGTTCCGGGGCCTTACAAATGGGGTAAACAATACCGTCTACTATTGTATCAAAATTCTCAGATAAAAGTCAAGAGATTGGAAAAATATTTTTTTATTTCTGCCAGATTCTCAACCTTTTTTCTGCCTGCTCCTGAAGGACTGTCTGAAAAATTTTAGAGACTAAGTAAATAGCGCAAGTCAAGAATAGCGTTACCACTAGATAATTGATCAGACGACCGTGGTCTCCAACCAATGGGGGTCTTGTCAAAAATCCATAATCTCCACCTGTTACTAAATTAACTACGAAAATCAAGGCATTGAGCGAAGACGTGATAATTAGGATTCGTTTGAAATCCAGTAAACTAGCATCGTAGTCCTTCAGGAGATAAATCAAGGAATTTCCAAGAAGGGCTAAGTGTCCGAAAATAAAGGACAAAATGGCAATGTGGGGGAAGGGATAGGGATCTGGCACTGGATAAATAAAAGCTGCCAAAGTTCCAAAGGTTCCCAATACAGCAAAATACTGCTTGACTCTAGAGACACCCGGAGTCAAAAGTACTACAAACATAGCCAAACGGCAATGATAAAAAGGAAGACTTTCTGTTAAAGGCATCTGATTAACCAAATACCATCCGTAGAGCAGGATTAGCTGTACCGCCTGTAAAATCTTGAAAAATCGTTGACAGACTTTTTTCTCACCATAACGGTAGGCAAGAAATACAGTCAATGCTAATAAAGTAAATAGACTTCCATACCAAAGAAGGTCAAATTGGGGTGGCTCCGTCGGCTGCGTACTAAATAAAGCATCCCAAAAATTCATGTAACTTTCCTCATTTTCATATAAGCCAAGCTCTTACTTAACTCTATAGAGCCTAGCTTACATTTATTTCTTATATTTTTGTGTTCCAAAGAAGCTAAGCCTTCAAGACAAATTTACTCTTGAAAAATTTTTCTTATCGAAGAACATTAGTCTTCTTCTTGCAAACTTTCTACTAAATTGGCTAGATTCATAGAGTTAGAACCTTTAAGCAAGATTTGGTCATGTGCTCCAAGATTTTCCTTGACCTGCTTGACCATAGCTTCAAACTGATCTTCTTCAGCAGTTTTCTTGAAGTAATAAACATGGCCGATTGGGAAACATTGACTGGCTAATTGAGCCAAGTCAGCGATGTCTTCGCCATAGAAAATAACGGTATCAAGGACATCGGGTGTAATGCTCAAAATCATCTGATTGTGGAGTTGAACAGACTGGTCTCCAAGTTCTTTCATATCCGCCAGAACTGCGAGTTTCTTGCCACCTTCATTAGCGGGGATAGCTGAAAAAGTTTCTAAAATCAACTTCATAGCTGTTGGATTGGCATTGTAGACATCTGATAAGATATCTGCTCCATTGGCAGCTTTTTTCCACTCGGTCCGATTACGGGTCAACTCTAGATTTTGGAAGGCTTGACCAATCTGCTCCTCCGTCACTCCTTCTTGCAGGGCAACGTAAGAAGCTATCATAGCATTGGTCGCATTGTACTTACCAGTTACTGGCAAATCAATAGCTTGCTCCAAGAAATTAGTCTTGAAGGTTAAGCTATCCTTACGCTCGATCAAGTCTGTAATTTCGAGTTCTGCACCTGGACCAAAGCGAACCACTTTTTGCTCAGTAGGTAGATAATCATCTACAATAGGATCAGCTGACGCTAAAAGCAAGCCCCCTTTCTCCATACCATCAGCGATTTGCAATTTCCCTTTGGCAATCTCTGAACGGTCCTTAAAGAAGGCCAAATGAGCTTCCCCAACTAAGGTCACAATAGCTGTCTTTGGATGAGCCAGTTCAGATAAAAGATGGATATCTCCTAAATGATCCTGCCCCATTTCCAAGACTAACTTTTCAGTATCATCTGGCATATGGAGAACTGTATAAGGTAGTCCAATCTCGTTATTGTAGTTCCCTTGTGTTTTGTAGGTTTTGTAGCTTGTAGAAAGTAAATGGGCTAACATATCCTTGGTAGTGGTCTTTCCATTTGAACCTGTAACAGCAAGGACATCTACACCTGTCTTTTGAAGATAATAAGCCGCAAGTGCTTGAAAGGCTGCTAAAACATCCTCTACTAAGATGTAGGGATGCCCTTCGACTTCCTTCTCTGATAGAGTTACAGCAGCGCCGTTTTCAAAAGCTGTCTCGACAAAGTCATGTCCATCACGCGCCCCCTTTAGTGGCACAAATAGATCACCGGCTCCAATAAAACGACTATCAAACTCTGCCTTGACTAGTGGACTATCTGGATAGACTGATACGTCATTTTTAGCACCAACAAGACGCGCAACTTCGTGAATCGTAAGTTTCATATTTACTCCTTTAAAAAGGGGCAAGAAGTCTCTTCCCGCCCTTATGCCTGTCTTTACAATAGGTGCGCTTCACGCTTGTCAAAACTTTCCTTAGCAAGATCAACCAAACGCTCGATTAGTTCTGGATAAGAAATTCCCATATTGTCCCAAAGCAAGGGATACATAGACCATTGAGTGAAGCCTGGCATGGTATTTAACTCATTTAGGAAAACTTCTCCCTTATCTGTATAGAAGAAGTCGCAACGCGACAAACCAAGTCCACCGATAGCACGGAAGGCAGTTTCGGCATTCTTGCGCATAATCGATATCACATCATTGCTAATCTTAGCTGGGATATCCATAGTAATTTTGTTATCGATATATTTGGCATCATAGTCATAGAAGGCTACGTCTTTGACAACTTCACCAGGAAGCGTGCTCTTGACATCATAGTTTCCTAAAAGTCCAACCTCGATTTCACGGGCATTTACCCCTTGTTCTACCAAGACACGACTATCGTACTTGAAGGCAAGCTCTAGAGCTTGATGGAGTTCCTCTTTATTTTCAGACTTAGAAATCCCAACACTAGAGCCCATATTGGATGGTTTGGTAAAGACTGGATAAGTTAATTTTTCTTCTACTTCTGCAATCTTAGAAGCCAAATTATCCCCTTCAACGATAGCTACGTAAGGAACTTGGGCAATCCCAGCAGACTCCAAGACACGCTTGGTAGTAATCTTATCCATAGCAAGACTTGAAGACAAGATGTTGCAACCAACATAAGGCATTTTCAAGACTTCTAAGAAACCTTGAACGGAACCATCTTCTCCCATAGGTCCATGAAGAACTGGAAAGACTACTGCTCCTTCTTCGTAGATAGCACTTGGAGTAATTTTCTTGTTCCAGTCAATGCTATCGTTAGTCATGAGACGATCATCCTGACTTGGAGTTTGGGTAAATTCTTGTGTTTTGATAAAGTCTCCAGACTGGCTAATGAAGAAAGTTTTTACCATGAAGCGATCATAGTTAACCGCACGCATGACACTCTCAGCTGACAAGACAGACACTTCACGTTCTGCACTGCGTCCACCATATAATAGAATAATTGTTTGTTTCATATGATTGTCCTATTTCTACTAGAATACTCGCCTTTTAGTATATCACATTTGTCTATTTTTTTAAACTTGAATAGCACAAAACAAGAAAAGAGATTGGAAGAAAAATGGTCCAGTCTCTATGTTCTTAAATATTTTATACCTGCTAGCTAAGTATTTAGCGATTTAACCTCATAGACTAAAGCTCTGTACGATTTTCAATGGCCCTTAGGAGTGTTACTTCGTCCGCATACTCGATATCAGCTCCCACTGCTAGACCTCGTGCTAGACGAGTAACCTTAATCCCTGCAGGCTTAAGCAAACGAGAGAGATACATGGAGGTCGCTTCACCATCAGCAGTTGCATTGGTGGCTACGATGACCTCTGAAACCTCGCTATCCATGAGACGAGTCATGAGACTTTTAAGATTGATATCGTCAGGGCTAATGCCATTCATTGGTGAAATGAGGCCGTGCAAGACATGGTATAGTCCATGGTATTCTTGGATATTTTCCATAGCCGCTACATCTCGGCTATCCTCTAATACTAGGATAGTTGTCTGGTCACGACTAGGATCCGTACAGATAGAACATGGATCATCATCCGTTAAACGTCCGCAAATCGAACAATAGGTCAATTCTCGCTTAGCTGAAAGGAGATTTTTAGCAAATTCGTTGACGTCATCATCCGGCATTCCAATAGTATAAAAGGCTAGACGGGTTGCTGTCTTGATCCCAATACCCGGAAGTTTAGAATAACTGTCAATCAACTTAGCAATAGGTGTTGGATAAAGCATGGCTTCCTTTCTAATTCATTGGATGGTGTTGGTTGTATAGATTGATAATGTCGCGAGCAATTGCTGGCCCAACATTTTTGGTTAAATTGGTATTATGAGGAAAGACTACTGCAACTGCAATTTGAGGATTTTCTGTTGGAGCATAGGCCACGGCATTGGTATTATTAGCTTCTTTTTGACCACCAGCTACATAGCTTTCAGCTGTACCGGTTTTACCACTGATAGAAACAGTGGCACCATCTGAAAACGCCCGTCCTGTCGTTAGGGGACTAGTTCCATGCGATACTTGGTAAAATCCTTGGTGCAAGATTGCCATATCTGATTCAGAAATATTGACCTTGTTGATTTCCTTGGTATTTATTGCTTGGATTAATTCCCCAAGGCCACCCTTATCATTGTTGTCGTATATTCCCTCGACAATATGTGGAGCTAGACGAACACCATTGTTAGCAATAGTTGCAACGTACTGGGCTAATTGCATCGGTGTGTAGTTATCAAACTGGCCAAAAGCATTAGTTAAATAATTAGCCAAGTCAAATTTTTGGGGGATAAATCCTGTTGATTCCTCGGGCAAGTCAATACCTGTAGAAGCACCCAAACCATACTCACTAAAAGTCGCGCGTAGTTTTCCCATGGCAGACTCAAGTTGGTTGGTTTTGACTGTCATATTTGGTTGATAGGTCTGACCCATCATTCCTAGCGCAGTTTGAACCATGTAGGCATTAGATGAATATTCTAGAGCCTCAACGGCTGTAACCGGAAAGGAACCGTAATAAGGGGTATACCAGGAATTGATAGGGGCAGAACCTTGGAAGACGATTGGTTGGTCTGTCAAGGTTTGGTTGCCTGACAAGACTCCATTTTCCCAACCAGAACTGATGGTTGCCGCCTTAACGACAGACCCTGGTACAAAAACATTGGTCACTGTTCCTAGTGAGTCTGGTGTCAAGTCTCCTGTTTCTAGATTGTGTTTAATTCCTGACATTGCCAATACAGCACCTGTCTTAGGATTAAGGGCTACTGCATAAACACCTTCTGAGTATTTAGCACCACCATTTGTAAGTTCAGAATTAAAATAACTCTTCAAAAGGCTGTCTACGCTATCTTGGAAGGACAAATCAATGGTTAATTTGATGTTTTTCCCCTTGCTACCTTCTTCGATATTTTCTACGCTCTCCATGTCTCCGTGCTTATCCAAATGGATTTCCTTGACGGTCCGTTTCCCTTGCAAGACCTCTTCGTATTGCTTTTCAAGATAGGAAGTCCCGACTCGGTCATTGAGCGAATAGCCTTTTTTCAAATAAGTGTCTACTTCTTCTGCTGGAAGACCGGATTTTTCACTAGAAACAGTTCCGACAATAGATGAAAGAGACGTCTCTAAGATCTTTCGATCCCATGAGGTAGAGATAGAAATACCTGGCAATTCCTTAGACGCAGAAGCAATCACAGCTACCTGTGTATCGCTCAAAGGATCGGTTTGAATATTCCCAGTCGCAAAATTACCAACTGCATTGAGCTGGTTAAAAAGGTAGATAACCTTCTTTTCATCCTCTGAATAGTTCAGTTGATCAGAAGTGATACTCTCAGCAGCATTGTTATAAAGTTGAGCTTCGGACAGCTGATTGCCATCAGAATCAAAACGTTTATCCTTAGGAAGAGCCTCTACCGTTTTTTTATAGACAGCTGGGTCCGCTAGATAATAGTCAGCCATTTGACGTTCTGTCAAATCTGGTGAGGCAACTGTTACATACGTTAAGAGTTTAGTGGAAATATCCCTTAAATCAGTAGCTGTCATCTTATTGCTTCGTGTGAAAGCCACTACTTGTTTGACGGTATTTTCTACCAAGGGTTTTCCAGCCGCGTCATAGATTTCTCCTCGAGCAGAGCCCGTTGTTACCCTAGTTTGGCTAGCAGATGCTAGCTTAGTTTCATAAAAATCCTTGTTCAAAACTTGCATATAGAGCAAGCGACCAATGATAGTCATGAAAAGCAAAATAACGATTGCAAACAACAAATTAAGCCGAGTTGGTATCGAATGGCTATTAAATTTTCTCATACAAAGCAGTCTCATTTCTAATCAAAATCTTACTCTTCATTGTACCATAATTTAAAGAGAAAATTATGGAAAAAGAAAAGACTTTTCCTTTTTATCCAAAAAACAAAGCAACTGTGGTATAATTAAAGTAAGCGCTATTTTATAGATTTCATTGATAAAAATTTTAACAAATAACTACAAGGGAGTCCCATGAACAAGCAAGACATCTCTACGATTATTGATCTTCACTTTGAAGAAATGACCGATTTAGAGCAAGAGATTGCCCGCTATTTTTTGCAGGCAGATACCATTCATGATGACTTGTCTTCTCAACAGGTCACTCAAAAACTTCATATTTCTCAGGCCGCTCTCACTCGTTTTGCCAAAAAATGTGGCTTTACGGGTTATCGAGAGTTCATATTCAAATACCTACAACAAATTGACAACCTTTCAGTCCCACAGCAGGATATGAACCCCTTGACTCAAAGAGTCTTGAGAAGTTATACAAATATCCGAGAGATGTCTCAAGAGTTGATTGATGATGACCAACTAGAGCGCATCGCTCATATGATTGATCAATCAGAACGCGTCTATTTTTTCGGAACAGGCAGTTCTGGCCTCGTTGCCCGTGAAATGAAATTACGTTTCATGAGACTAGGAGTTGTCTGTGAGGCTTTGACAGATCCAGATGGTTTCGCCTGGACAACCAGTATCA
Source organism: Streptococcus sp. HMSC071D03 (assembly GCF_001812125.1). NCBI lineage: Bacteria > Bacillati > Bacillota > Bacilli > Lactobacillales > Streptococcaceae > Streptococcus > Streptococcus sp. HMSC071D03. The sequence goes on along the minus strand of NZ_KV807726.1, from coordinate 16,555 downwards.
TCGATGAAAAATGTTTGGTCTTTGGCTTTTCCCTTTCAGGAACAACTACATCCATCATTGATAGTCTACTTGACGCTCAAGATATGGGGGCTAAAACCATTCTCTTTACGAGTATGCCTAGCAAGGAAACCCAGGTCTTTACGGAAACTGTATTGGTAGCCAGTCAGAGTCAGGCTTCTTACATCCAGAGAATCTCTGCCCAACTTCCGATGTTGATTTTAATTGACTTACTCTATGCCTACTTCTTAGAAATTGACCGCGAAAGCAAAGAAAAAATCTTTAACAGTTATTGGGAAAATAAAAAACTAAATGGCTATCGTAGAAATAGAAGGTCTAGATAAGCCTTCATCCCTATCAAGTGAATAATCATATGAGTAACCAGCGATTAAAGTCGCTGGTTTTTATACTCTTCGAAAATCTCTTCAAACCACGTCAGCTTTATCTGCAACCTCAAAGCTATGCTTTGAGCAACCTGAGGCTAGCTTCCTAGTTTACTCTTTGATTTTCATTGAGTATAGTAGATTGAATATCGAATAGTACACTGTTGCTTCTAAAACATGAATAAAAATCGATCTGATTTCCCTAGTCAATTTGTTCAGATTTGATTTCATTACACTATATTAGTTTGCTCAAGTCCTATAACTGATGACTTATGCACATAGAACTCTACACCTGATTCTTGATATAAAAAAGCGAACAAGACTGAATTCTGACTCTCAGAAAACTCGTTTTGCTCGCTTTTTATAATTGAGATTAGCTTCTTGGTCCAATCTCTAAATGTTAGATAGATGTTATAGCAGTTTATCTAAACAATGCTACTATCGCGATAAGTTCTAACAAAATCTAAACTTCCTCAAAAGTACTTTCGAGTCCTAAAGATTTTATTCTTCGTCTTTTTTCTTTCCCATTGCAGCCAGTCCAAGAATCGCTCCAACAGCACCTAAGGTTGCCAGTGTAGCCGTTTCTTTAGTTCCTGTCTCTGGGAGACTATGTTGACGATTTGCAGGCGCTTGATAGATATTGTCGTGTGAGCTTGCAGGAGCTACCAGAGTCTGTTCATCTTTGTATTCTGGGAGTTCATGGACAGCTGCCTCTGCTCCATTGACACCACCTGTGAACTCTGGGGCTTCTCCACGAATAGCTGCTTCTGCACCATTTACGCCACCAGTAAACTCTGGTACCTCGTTGATAGCCGCTTCTGCGCCATTGACATTACCAGTAAACTCTGGATCTTCTCCACGAATAGCTGCTTCTGCGCCATTTACGCCACCAGTAAACTCTGGATCTTCTCCACGAACAGCTGCTTCTGCGCCATTTACGCCACCAATAAACTCTGGTACCTCGTTGATAGCCGCTTCTGCGCCATTTACGCCACCTGTGAACTCTGGATCTTCTCCACGAACAGCTGCTTCTGCGCCATTGACACCACCTGTGAACTCTGGTACTTCATGAATCGCTGGATCTGTTTTACCTATTTCAACTTTCTTAGTTCCGACTAGTACAATCTCATCTTGTGGTTCTTCAACAACTTCGCGAAGTTTTTCAGTACGGCTTCCATCCAATGCTACTTCGGTGATGATACGTTCTTTACCTTCACGACCTACTTGAGACACGCTAGTTTTACCTTCTGGAAGAGTTGGATCTTCTTGCTTCACTGTCTTGAAGCCTCTTGGTTCTTCAACTACCTCAAGACTTGGTTGACTAAAGCTCAATTCTTTAACATCTTCAGCTGGCTCAGATGTTCCTTCATAAGTACCAACTTCGATGACACGATCTTGAGCTTCTTCACGTTCAACCTTAACTGTCTTACGTGTATCTCCATCTACTTCTACATAAGTCGTTACTTGACCTGCTTTACCATCTGAAACAACTTGTTCCTTACCTTTAGCTAGGAAGGCATTCTCACGACGAACAGTATTAAAGGCAATTGGTTCTGTGGTTACTTCAAGACTTGGTTGCGTTTGAACTAAGACCTTATCTCCTTCAGTTGGAACTGTTGAATGTTTCACTTCCTCTTTCGGAGCAGCTTGAAGTTGATTGATAGAAGCTAGGGCAGCTTGTAAAGCTTTATCTACTGCATCTTGAGTCTTAGCTTCTTCGATAGCAACAAGAGCTTGCTCTGCCAACTCAACCAGTTTCTTCTTAGCTTCCTTATCGCTACCTAGTTCAGTAGTCTTTCTTCGGATTGCCTCAGCTAAACTTGACATTGCCTTTTCGTAGTCAATCGTTGGCTCTTCTGGTTTGCTTGGTTCTTCTGGTTTTGGATCCTCTTTTGGAGTTGCTTGAAGTTGATTGATAGCAGAGATACCAGTTGCCAAAGCCTTATCTACTGCATCCTGAGTCTTAGCTTCCTGGATAGCAGTGAGGGCTTGCTCTCCAAGTTCAACCAGTTTTTCCTGTGCAGCTACATCATCTACAAGTTCAGCAGCTTTTTTCTCGACTGCTGCGGCTAATTCTGCAATCGCCTTATGGCGGTCAACTTTAGACTCTTCTGGTTTGCTTGGTTCTTCTGGTTTTGGTTCCTCTTTCGGAGTCGCTTGAAGTTGATTAATACCAGCTAGAGCATTTTCCAAAGCCTTATCTACTGCATCCTGAGTCTTAGCTTCCTGGATAGCAGTAAGAGCTTGTTCGGCCAACTCAACTAATTTCTTCTTAGCTTCTTTATCGTCACCAAGTTCTTTAGTCTTTCTTTCAATTGCTTCTGCCAGACTTGCCATAGCCTTGTCGTAGTTTGGCTCCTCTGGCTGGTCTGGTGTCGGTGTGTCATCTGAACCGTAGTTGTCTTCCTTATCAAGGATAGCTTGTAAGGTTGTAGCTGTCAGCATCAACTCTTGCGCATCGACAGTGCTTGCTGAAAGTTGTTCTGATAATTTGTCCAAGTTTGACTTGAAGGCTTGACGCGCCTCTGGAGTGTTTTTCAAGGCTGTTTGGTCAAATTTAGCCAATTCATCCTTCCAGTTCTTCATAGCTTGAACTAATTCTTCTTTGGAATAAAGAGCGCTATCTTCACCACGAGTGATGAACTGGTCAACTTGGATACCAATATTTCTAGAGGTATCATTTCGTTTTGGATCCAATTGCAAGGTTACAGCATGCCAACCTTCTTCTAGCCCAGTCAAACGAACGAGAGTCTGATCGCCTTGACGTGTAGCTGCTGTACCACTGAAGTACTTCTTGCCATTGACATCAGTGGCATTTCCTTGACCATCTTGATACTCAAGTTCTTTACCATCCAGAGTTACCTTGTAGATACCATGTCCAGGATCAACAAAACCTTTGATTTCAAGACCTGTTCCGTAGAAGTAAGCTGTTACGCTAGCATTTTTCTTTTGCTCTTCAGTCAAACGACCAAATGATGCCCAAGACTCAGTGTTTTGGTATTTGCCAGAAGAATTGGTTTCATGATGCCAACCTAGGCTATAGTCAAGTTGACTGGCCTGATCATCGTGACTTACTTGATCTTTTTGAAGCAATTCAGCCTTCATTACTCGAACAGTTGCTTCAGTTGCAAATCCAAGCAAGGCATCGTCTGAAGCGCTAGTCATTTTCACTTTAAAGTCAAAGATTGAATCAGCTTGTTCAGTAAAGTCAATTGTCGGAATTGTCAAAGTCTTTTCTGTTTCACCATCTTGGAAGGTCAAATCAGCCGTTGTATCTTTATAAACCTTACCGTGAACCCCTGTTCCTGGCTCAGTCACGACATGAACTGTCGCAACTCCCTTGCTACCACCAACACGTTTGATGGTTACAGTAACTGGTTGGCCTTTTTGAACTTCATAGGTTGTTTCTTTCAACTCAAACATACCTTTACCAGCATTATTGAGCGTGTAGATCCCTTCAGTTGCAATAGCTTTGCCAGTTTTGTTGACGAGTTTGATGGTGTGTTCACCTGGAGCCAAGTCATCTGTTTCATAAACCATCTGGCTACGTTTACGAGCCGCATTATTAGTTTGTACGTCTGCAACCTTTTGACCATCCACATAAACTGACATTTCACCGTGGTTTGGATCCACTGTAGATACGACATAAGCCTTAGTTCCATTGAAACGGTAGGTTACGCTAGCATCTTTTTGATTGGTCCACATGGATGTTCCACGGACGCCTTCAGATTCGTCATACCAGGTTGTATTTGCTTTATCAGCTGTTGTATTTGAATGGTAATCCAAGCCTAGAGGATAGCCATCTGTTTTTTCAATGCTACTTGGTGTCTTATAAACAGAGAAGTTTGTCAAAATAGGAGTCGCTTGTGAATTCGTGATAGTCACACGAATCTTTTGTGCTTCCACAGGTTGACCTTGAACGAGACGACGATAACCAACAGTCGAACCTTCTCCATATGGAACCCAGCGACCATTGAGCTCAACTTCAACCTTAAATCCTGAGATGCGTTGCCCTTTAACGATATCTTCTTTGAGTTCGACTACGTCAAAGCGTCTCTTTTGACCGAGATCGACAGTAAATTCACCTGTCTTGGCATCATTTGACAATGCCCAACTAGTATCATCCTTACCATCGGTTAGGTTGCTTGCTTGGTACAAGTGATTCTTACGAGTAGAGCTTGCAGTAACTGTTGCGCCTTTAGCAAAATCAGTTGCATACATTTGATCCAAGGTTGCTCGGAATTCTTGCAAGCGAGCGACATCTGCTTCTGCGAATTTACCTTCTTTATTAGGTGGAATATTGAGGAGAAGCGGCGTTCCACGACCAACAGACTTGAAGTAGATATCCATCAAATCTTTGATTGATTTTGGCTGTTGATTATCATGGTAGAACCAACCTGAACGGATAGAAACGTCTGCTTCACCGACAGAGTACATATCTCCTTCTGGGTCTCCATGGTTGAGATATTCATTCTTCACATCGTCAGTGATTTTAGCTTTCTTAACCTTATGCCAAACTGGATCTCCAGCGATACCACGTTCATTACCGATCCAACGGACACTTGTCGGTTGTGCAGAGAAGATAGCGATATCTCCTTCAGCTTCCTTGATGTACTTGAACCATTCGTCAAAGGTGTAGGTTACTTTTTGAGCTCCACTACCACGCGCACCGTCCATCCAGACTTCGATGAATTTACCATTGTTTCCGTATTTAGGATTTCCAAGGATTTCCTTAAGTTGATTGAGATAGTATTCGTTATACTCTTTTTCAGTTGAAACATGATATTTAGGGTTATTAGCATCCCATGGTGATAGGTAAACACCCATATTCATGTCGTACTTAGTCGCTGATTTAGAGATTTCTTCGAGAAGGTCACCCTTACCATCTTTCCATGGACTTGCAGCCACCGTATGGTCTGTGTATTTAGATGGATAAATCACAAAACCGTCGTGGTGTTTGACAACCATGATTGTTCGTTTGAACCCAGCATCCTTCAAAGTCTTAATCCACTGGTCTGTGTCAAGATTTGTTGGATTAAAGTACTCAGGATTTTCTCTACCATTTCCCCACTCAGAGTTGGTGTAGGTATTCATTCCATAGTGGATGAAGGCAGCCAATTCTTCCTTGTGGTAGTCCAACTGAGCCTTGCTTGGAAGTGGTCCATAATTTCCAATTTCTGTTTCTTCGTCTTTTGGATCCACTACTGGAGTTGCAGGAGTTACTGGTTTTGGATCTTCAATTTTTTCGTATTCAAAAATAACTTGGTTCACTCCTTTATGTTGAATTGTTGCTTCTTGGCTTGCGTTGACTGCACGGTAGCCTGTGATTTCTTTAGCTTGGAATGTGTGAACAAAGGAAACTTCATATTCTTTACCATCGTTATTATCCACAGTTGCAGTTGCCAATTCTTGGTCGGTACCTTTCAAACGGTAACGAAGGTCGAAGGAACCTTTATTGACTTTATAAACAACCTTAATAACGCGAGTTCCTGCAGGAGCCTTGCTCACAACGCTATAATCATCTCCCCAAGCATCTTTCAGTTGCTTGTTGACAGCTTTTCCGTCAATTGAGACAATCTCATATTTGTCTTTATTCTTCTTGTAGAAGTCAGTCTTCTCAATTTCTGTTTTATAGTCATAGTCAAATTGAGCTCCAACTTCTGTCTTTTCAACAAAAGTATCGTTTTCTTTGACTGGATTATCTTTCTGGTCTACGTGTTCGATAACAACTCGTCCATATTAAACACCTTCAAGAAGAGTTGCTACACCACTTTTATCGAAAGAATATTTGTTTTCACCGATAACAGCTGTCTTATTTCTGAGCATTTCTCCCTCTGGAGTAAAGTAATAACGATTGCCGTTATCGCCTTGATACCAGCCTTTAACACCGTATTTATCAATGATTTCTTTGACCCATGCCAATTGTTCTGGTGAGAGGACAACCCCTCCTCCAAAGCGATCTTTTTCAGCAATGTTCGCATTATCAACAGTACCACGTTGGTGGATCCCAATGACCTTACCATCACCGTTAATAATTCCACCACCAGAAAGACCTGAAACAGAAGTCAAACGATAGGTAACACCTACAGCTCCATTTTCATCGTACTTTTCAGTATCTCTAACGACACCGTCTGCCTTATACAATTGACCAGGAACAATTGGTTCCTTCAATTCTGGAGAAGTTGAATCTGTCGGATAGCCAATTGTGCTCACTGGTTCTCCAGCTTTGTATTCCCGATGCTCTGCTAGAGGAGTAAAGGTAGCCGCCTTATTTGGACTTGCAATTGAAAGTGGAACTGGAGCTACAACCAAGGCTAAGTCATTCTTATAGCCTTCACCGAATTTTTCTGTATTCCAGAAATGAATATCCTTTTCCTTGAACAAAATAGTGTTCCCTGAAGTTGGTAAAGAATTATTCTTAGCAGTATTTGAACCTACATTGTAATAGAACTTAGCAGTGTCACCGCCTAAGATATTACCAGCATTGGTTTCGGCATCCTTCTTCAAGAAATTGTGAGCCACTGTCAACATGATGTTTGGAGCCACAAAGATACCAGAGCCAGAATTGAGGTAACGCTGAGTTCCACCACCTGCTAGAGGTGAACTGAAAATTGTATAAACCATAGCTGCTGATGTAGCCGGTTGACCTTCATAATTGATATGCTTAAGGTCTTGTCCGCCATTGATAATGGCTCTATTTTCTTTTTCGCCTTCAGATGGAGCTACTTCTGTAGGTTTCAAGATGCTCTTAGTCTCTACTTGTGGACTTTCTTTCTCTGAAACAATGGCTGAAGTGTCCAGTTTTTTCACTGGTGTATCAGGATAAGCACGGTCAGGAATTTCTTCAGGGAGTGAATCGCCAGCCACTTCAGCAGTTTTCCCTTCCTCTGCCACTTTCTCGACAGCAGGTTCTGTTTTTTCAGTTACTTCTCCCTTAACTGCTTCTTCTTTTTCATGATCTACATCTACCACTTCTTTTGCTTGACTATCTACTTCAAGTTTTGGTTCTGTCACAAGTTCACTAGCCGCAACATTACCAGATGCAAAAAAAGCAAGACCGACTGCTACAGAAGCAACACCAACAGTCAGTTTACAAATACTAAATATTCTACCTTTTTCCAAAAATATTGTTTCATCCAATACTCCTAATCTTCTAGAGCAGTCAGCTACTGCCCGAGCCCAGCTTTAGCTGGCGACATTTTTTGTTTGATTCCCTAGCCTAAAACTCTGCTCCTAAGCTATTTATTTTTTGATAAGTCCTTTTGTAGAAATCGCTTACATTTTTAAAAAATAAAATAATGCTTCCATTAGCAAGAATTTTTCTAGAGTTTTCGCATTATTATAAATATACTATGTTATATTAAAAAATGCAAGGGTTTTCAAAGTTTTAACTAGATTTTTACTAAATGATTATTTTACTATTTATGACTAAAAAATCCTAAATTGGCAAGGCCAACTTAGGATTGTTTTGTTTTGAAGTGATAGTATGCACCAAGCATACCTGCAGTATTTTGATGATGCGCAAATTCTAATCTTGTTTTTTCCGCTAGACTTGGAACAAGCGCATTTTTTAGAGCTTTACGAATTTTTGGTTTCAAAATCGCTTCCTGCACCATAATACCACCACCTAGTATAACAACCTCGGGATTGGCAACATAACAAATGTTAGCAAGACCTTTCCCAAGATAGTCTACCATACGGTCAATTCCCTCCATACAGAGTTTATTGCCTTCTGTAGCTTCTTTGAAAATTCTACGACCATTCCAATGAGCCACTTCCTCATCATGAGCCTTGGCTACATACTCAACCAAGGCAGTTGTAGAAGCTAGATCTTGGAAGTCTCCATCTTGCATGTGCATGTAGCCAACTTCACAGGCAGAATTACTAAAGCCATGGAAAACTTGGCCATCAATGATTAAGCAACCACCGATACCTGTTCCAATTGTCAAGCAAAGAGTAATACTTGCGTCCTTTCCAGATCCTGATACAGCTTCCGCAAGACCTGCGCAGTTGACATCATTTTCAATTTCACAAGGAATTCCAAAACTTTCTTCAATTTCCTTTTTAAATTGAGTACCGGCATAATTTGGAATCTGTGGACCTGCATAGAAAATCTCACCCTTATCAGGGTCAACCATTCCCGCAGAGGAAATGGCGACACCTGACACTGGACCTTTTTCTAGATAGCTAGCTACGATATCTTTTGTTTTTTGTAAAATGTGGGGACCACCCTTATGAGCCTCAGTTGCTACTTCGTGAGACTCTACAAGTTGTCCATCTTGGTCAATCAAACCGTATTTGATATTAGTTCCACCAATATCAATTGCAACATAATTAGCCATAAAGCCTCCTGTTGATTAGAGGAAACGCTCCTTAGTTTCACGAATTAATGCCGCAGCTGCTTCAACAACTGGACGATCTTCTTCTGTAACTGGAGTCAATGGTGAACGAACAGATCCGATGTTAAGTCCTTCATTAATTTTCAAGACTTCTTTGATGACACAGTACATATTACCATGTGCTGCAGTCAATTTACCGATGATAGCGTTGATAGCGTATTGCAATTCACGCGCTGTTTCTAGGTCTTTATCCGCAATCAATTGGTTAAGTTTCAAGAAGAGTTCTGGCATAGCACCATAAGTACCACCGATACCAGCTTTTGCTCCCATGAGACGTCCGCCTAGGAATTGTTCGTCTGGACCATTAAAGACGATATGATCATCACCACCAAGACTAACAAAAGTTTGGATGTCTTGAACTGGCATTGAAGAATTTTTAACACCAATGACACGTGGGTTTTTCAACATCTCTGTGTAGAGACTTGGAGTCAAAGCAACACCTGCCAATTGAGGAATGTTGTAGATGACATAGTCTGTGTTTGGAGCTGCAGCGCTGATGTCGTTCCAGTATTTAGCAACTGAGTACTCAGGCAAACGGAAGTAAATTGGTGGGATTGTTGCGATAGCATCTACTCCCAAACTTTCTGCATGACGAGCCAGTTCAATACTATCTTTGGTATTGTTGCAAGCCACATGAGCAATGATGGTCAATTTACCTTTAGCAACTGCCATGACTTCTTCCAAGATCAATTTGCGGTCTTCTACGCTTTGGTAGATACACTCACCTGAAGAACCATTGACATAAAGTCCTTGAACACCTTTATCAATAAAGTATTGTACCAAGGCACGAGTACGTTCTGGGCTAACTTCACCCGCATCATCATAACATGCGTAGAAGGCAGGAATGACACCTTCATATTTTTTTAAATCTGACATAGATTTCTCCTAAGATTTTTTTATTTTCTGCTCTGGGCAGATTACTTCTTTACTGTTTAAGTATACACCTTGCAAAAAACGCTTTCAATACATTCTGATCACTTAGATTCTAATTTCTAGTTATTATTTGAATATTTTCTCAATTGAAAGTAGTTTCATCTCACTTTCATTCTGATTGGTATTTGGCAAATAATTTTTCAATCAATCCTGTTTGCCAAAAGGCAAGGAGGCCAAAGCCAAATAGTAGAAAGGCAGAGCCACCCAGTACAAGAGTAAAGCCTGATAGATAGAGAAGCATCATGATTAATAAAATAATCGCAAGCATCAAGAAGAACCACACGAAGTTAAAGCTAACTAAGAGCAAGCCCTTTTGGAGTACTTCTTTCCAAGTCAAGTCATAGCGTGCTGCAATTGGATAGCTAGCCAACATAACCAGAGTTAAAAATATTAGAATTCCTAAGCAAATGGCTTTAATGAGCTGGAAGCCTAGGCCTGTTTGCCCCCAGAATAGAGACAAGTCAACTACACTAATTAGAAAAATTCCTAGTTCCAACAAACCTAACTGGAGGCCTAATTTCAAATTTTGCTTAAAGGCTCTCATATACGTTTTAAAAACAGGAACACGACGACTACTCTTAACTTCGAAGATTGTCTGATAGAGACTAATTTTTGCTACTCCGATTGTCACAATAGGCAAACAAGACACAACAAAAAGTAGGTTGACCGTCACGATATCTAACACTTTCTCACAAAATCGCATAAGAAAGTTATCCGTATCGAATGCTGCTTTTATCAATCCAGATCCTTTATGTGCCATTGTTTGCTCCTCCTAACTGACTAATCGATTAAAATTTTAAATAAGTATTTGCGAACTTTATCTTCCATACCTGCATAACCATTAGGTTGATGAGGTTCACCTGGGAAGAAGATTGCAAAATTGTGATAACCCAACAAAAGTGGGTAGTGTTCGTGACAATGGACAAAGCCAATATCACTGGCTTCATCAAAGGCTACAGCCTCGTCTTTTACACGAGAACCGTAACTAGAATACTCATGTCCTTCAACTAACAAATGCAAATCTGCATAGTTTTTATGATGCTCAAAGCGATCATTTTCATCTTGGTTGAGAACATTTTCCTGTACAACTAGAAAGACTTTATCCCCATCAATCTCGTATTTGCCTAATTCAAAGCTATCCTTACGATGCTCATAGAGATAATCAATAGCCTTATCTAGATTAGGATGAATTCCCTTGTAAAAGCTAATGTTTTTTAAATCATCAAAAATCATAGTAATTTCCTTTACCTGATTGTTACCTTCAGACATACGATGTCTAGCCAGTAAGTTTATAAGTGTCTAACAAAACTTCATGAAGTAAGCAACTCCTCTCCATTTTGTAGACACTTATATATCCTGTATTCTCTTAGTCTATCAACTATACTGCTGCATACTGATAAACAGATTCTACTATATTCAATTTTCGCAGAGGACTATCCTTTGACAGCTCCCATAGTAATCCCTTGAGTAAAGGATTTTTGGAAGACCAGGAAGACTGTTACGATTGGCACAGCTGCAAGGGCAGCCCCTGCCATGATCAAACCATAGTTAGTTGCCATCTCGGCCTGCATAGTCGCAACCCCGAGCGAGATGGTCAAGTTTTGACGTGAAGTCAACATTACCAATTGCATGAAGTAGTCATTCCAAGTATTGATGAAGGTAAAGATTGCAAGAGCTGCAAATCCTGGCTTCACGATAGGGAAGGCTACGCTCCAGAATGTACGAATCTCGCCACATCCATCGATTTTAGCAGATTCGAGCAATTCTGTAGGAATGTTTTCACTGAACTGTTTCATGAGGAAGACCCCGAATGGCCATCCAATCAAAGGCAAGATAACTGCCCAAAGAGTATCATGGATTCCCATGAAGTTGACGATACGTACCAATGGCACAAGGACAACTTGTTTTGGAAGAGCCATGGCAGCGATAAAAATTGCAAAGAGAATGCGTTGACCATAGAAACGTTTCTTAGCCAATACATAACCTGCTAGTGAAGAGGTTGCACAAACCAAGAACATTGTTACTAAAGAAATGAACACTGAGTTCCACATCCATTGCAAGGCTGGGTTTTGCACCATCAATTGTTGGAAGTTCTCCATTGTTGGAGCTTTAGGGAACCATTGTGGTGGAATCATAATGGTATCTGGTTGTGATTTGAATGCACCTGTCAAGATCCAGTAGAATGGGAAGATAAACAGTACAGTCAACAAGAGCAAAATGATTGTTGAAATAACAGTAAAGGCTGTTAATGGTTTCTTTTGTTGTGTAGGTTGCATAGCTGTCTCCTTTCCTTAGTATTCTACATCGTTTCCGAGGATCTTGAATTGAGCGAAGCTGACAAGAGCAATCATAACTGCCAAGAATACACCAATTGTATTGGCATAGCCATATTCAGTCAATTGGAAGGCTTTTTCGTAGAGGTAGTACATAAGTGTACTTGTTGAGTAGTTTGGACCACCAGATGTCAACAACTGAATCAAGGCGAAACATTGGAATGAGTTGATGGTTGTAATGATTGCGATATAAAGTGTTGTTGGAAGAAGGCTTGGCCATTTAATCTTCCAGAATACTTGGAACTCAGTCGCACCGTCAACACGAGCTGCTTCTACAAGTGAGTTATCAATATTACCCATTGCAGCGATGTAGAGAATGATTGGTTGACCAACTGATGTTGTCAAAAGGATAATCATAATCGCCATCAAAGCCCAGTTTTTATCTCCCAACCAAGAAATGTTTTGGCTGATGATATGGCTTGACTTAAGCACGAAGTTCAAAATACCTGATAGTGGATCGTAGATCCATTTCCATACTACTGTTACGGCAACACTACCTGTTACTACAGGAAGGAAGAAGACGAAACGGTAGAAAGATCTAGCGATGGCATTTTGTTGGTAAGTTTGTGATGCTACAAAGAGCGAGAAGAGTACAACGACTGGTACAGACCCGATAACCAAGATTACGGTATTAATCAAAGATTTTGTAAACACAGGGTCTTTAAACATACGAATGTAGTTGTCCAAGCCCACAAACTCAAAGCTAGTCATCGAATAGTTGAAGAAACTTGTGATGAAGCCCATGATCATTGGAGCTAAAACGAAGACGGTAAAGAAGATTAATACTGGTGCTAGGAATGCGTAGGAAATAATAGTTTCCCGCATGCGAATTTTATTGATTTTCACAGTTGGCACCTCACTTTCACATAGTTTTGTTTTTTTGACTGTTATCTGACCCTGATCTAAAATCAAAATGAAATTTTTCTAAGATTCGTCAATGTAAAAACTTCATTTTAATTTTGACCTGTCAGTTGCTTCTATTTCAAACAAAAGTCCCCCTTTTCATACACAGATATGCTCAGGGAAAAGGGGGGAACTCAGTTTTTATTTAGGGCTTATTATTTAGCTGCTTTTTTGATTGTTTCATTCGCTTTTTCAGTGAATGCTTTCAATGCTGCAGCAGGTTGTTCGTCACCATTTGATACAGCTTGCAACATTGGGAACCAAAGTGTTCTCATTTCAGCAAATCCGTCGATTGTGTTGTAATATGGTGAGTAGTATTGAGTCCAACCACTGATTGTTTCCATACGTTTGTCATCGTAAAGTTTTCCAAATGAAGTACGAACTGGGAATGCTCCTGTACGAACTACGTCTTTAGGACCCCACTCTTTATCATCAGCGATAAATTGGATAAATTTCTTAGCTGCAGCAACTTTCTTTTCATCTTTGTTGTTAAATACTGCAAATCCGTTTACAAGGTATTCAAGAGCTGGTTTGCCAGAATCAGATGGGAATGGAACTTCAACCACTTCAACTTTACTTGCTTCCAAAAGTTTAGCTTGGATACCGTTTTGAGCTGGTGCCCAAAGGATTGTGTAAGAAGTTTGACCGTTTGCAAAGTTTTGGATGTCTGCTCCACCGTCAAATTGTGAACCGTTATTCAACAAACCATCTTTGATCCAGCTAGCTGCTTTTTCAAGACCTTTAACGAATTTAGGATCGTCAGTTGTGTATTTAGTTACTTCTTTATCAGTTACAGAACCGCCGTAAAGGTTAGAGATGAAGGCACGTGTTCCTTGGTCTCCCCCTTGACCAGAACTGAACAATGAACCTGGAGTGTATCCTTTATCTTTAAGTGCTTTCAAGACTTTTTCAAAGTCGTCTGTTGTCCAACCTTCTTTAACAAGGTTAGCTACACCAGCGTCTTCCAACATTTTCTTGTTCATAGCCATGTAGAATGGTGCAGAACTGATTGGATACATGTAAGCTTTGTCGCCAGCTTTACTTGCTTGTACAATGTTTTCGTTGTTAACATCTTTCACAAATTCATCTGTAAAGAGGTCATTCAACTCAGCCAATTTACCATTTTTACCGTAATTGATGATACGACCTGGTGCGTCAAAAAGTACGTCTGGAGCTGTTCCAGCTTCGATAGCTGTTGTGATTTTTTCTGGTCCAGATTTGAAGTCGATTGTTTCTAGTTTAACTTTGATATCTGGATTTGCTTTTTCGAAAGCTTCGATGATAGATTTTTCATAAGTTCCAACACCGTCACCAAATTTTTCTTGAGTAAATACTGGGAATGCCCACCAAGTAATTTCTGTTGTTGTTGCATCGCCTGATTTGGCAGCATCTTTGTTAGCGTCTGATTTGCCACAAGCAGCAAGTGATAGAACCGCAGCACCCGCAAGTACTGTACAAGCTAGTTTTCTAAATTTCATTTGTATTCTCCTAAATGATGTTAAGCGTATCCGAATCGGATAAAGAGCAATGTCGACTTTGTATACGTTTTCATTTCTTCCTACTAATCAACCACTCTCCTCGTTTTTTATATGATGTTACTTAAGACCGGCAACAAAGCGTTCCGTAATCTCTTTTGGTCTAGTAATAGCGCCACCTACAACGATGCCTCGCACTCCATAACCTAGGATTTGCTTAGCTTGTTCTGGTGTATGAATTTTTCCTTCAGCAATGACGTCCACCCCTGCGTCGCAGAGTTTTTTGATGAGTTCAAAATCTGGGCCATCCACTTTTGGACTGTAAGAAGTGTAACCTGATAGAGTTGTACCGACAAAGTCAATTCCCGCTTCAACTGCTATTAGACCTTCCTCAAAGGTACTTGTGTCAGCCATCAAGAGTTGATTTGGATATTTTTCTTTGATCTGACGGATAAATTCTTGGATTTCCAAGCCATCATGACGTTCACGTTTGGTACAGTCCAGAGCAATGACTTCGATGTCAAGAGCTGCTAGTTCATCCACTTCCTTCATTGTAGCAGTAATGAATGGTTCTTGCGGTGGATAATCACGTTTAATAATTCCGATAATCGGAAGTTTAGTGACCTCTTTAATCTCCTTAATATCTCGAACACTGTTTGCTCGGATACCGACTGCACCACCTTGTTCAGCTGCTTTTACCAACAAGGGGATAACTCCTCCCGCTTCTGTGTAGAGCGGTTCATGAGGAAGTGCCTGACAAGAAACGATGATTCCATCTTTGATTTGTTCAATCAAGGCTTCTTTACTAATTTGTGGCATCTACTTTCCTCCTTTTCGTTTCCTTTGTGTTTATGTGACTATTATAGCTTATTATTAAAGCGCTTTCAATAACTTATGCTAGAATAGATTGGAGTTTCAAAAGTATTTTATAGAACAGCGTATCTTGAAAGTAGTTTCAGATAACATAAATATCCGTATCTATTACTCAAAATTACGAATCTTATTATAAACTTCTATATCAATAAAACCAGTCTAGAATTCCCATCTTTTTACAGGACTCCAGACTGGTTTATTTTAGATTAACATAGAAGTTCAAAGTGAGATTTCAGACAAAGTTAACTGTCTTTTTGTTTATAGGAAATCATTACTCCAAGGATCATTCCCACAAAACCAAGCAAAACTGTTGTTATTGATTTATTCTCACCTGTATTTGGTAACTTAGACTGTTCGTTATTACTTACTTTATTCTCTAATCGATTAGATTCAGAGTTTTCATTTGTAGATAACAATTTAGATGACAGTGAAACTTCTTCAGCCTTGTTATCTTCTGTAGGATTTTTAAATAGTGGATTGTCAATGAAGTATCGGAAAGTCATCGCATAAATACTAGAATTATTAGTCTCAAAAATAATCTTTCCATCTTTTTGTTCGAATTCAATAGTGTGTAGTTTTCCTTCTGGATCCACAGCATAAACATTCTCAACGGACTGATCTGTAGCAAAAGTAACAAGGACTTTTCCTTCAGGTTTAACATATCTGCCATTTACATCCTTCAATTTGATATCAAATGCTTTGTAGTTTAATGAACTTAAATCACTAAATTGAACTTCTTGAATTTGAATACCTATCACATTTTTCAATACTTCTTCTGAAGCTTGAATTTGAATACTTCCTGTTTCATTTTTTAAAATACGTTGTGAACTAGCAATTCCTATGATAACGTGCTTAGTTTCTGCTTCATCCTTACTGTCTTTATTATTTACTTGTTTATCAGTAGATTTCACTACTGAACTTCCTTCTCCTGCTGTAGATAATACTTCTGTATAATTTTCTACATCATACACAACACTAGTTACTGCATTCACTCCACCTGTGAAGTCTGGAAGGTGATGAATCTCAGCATCCGCACCATTCACGCCACCTTTAAACTCTGGCTTAGCTACTGTAGGAGCTGGAGAATTACCTAATGTAGATAGGAAGCCTCTGTACTCTGGAACTTCTATAACAAGTGAGTCGCCTCCATTCACGCCACCTTTAAACTCTGGCTTAGCTACTGTAGGAGCTGGAGAATCTCCTAATGTGGATAGAACACCGCTATACTCTGGAACTTCTGTAACAAGTGATTCGCCTCC
>NZ_KV807725.1:0-253 GCF_001812125.1 Streptococcus sp. HMSC071D03 | reverse complement strand
TGATTCAGGATGGTATCCGTTACAATATTGGTGAGGAGATTAACCCAATCGCTCATAAAGAAAGACTTGGTACACGAGAAATGAGAGAGCATCCAGAACTGATGAAGATAGATGGGGAATTATTTAATCAATATCATCTGGAGAGATTGGTGAGTGAACTAGATATTTCTCAGTTCAGTTACGCTTTGGAAGATACTCCTTATGCAGAACAACTATTATCTCAACTCCCTTATGGAGATTTAAAAAACAGTCC
>NZ_KV807724.1:0-472 GCF_001812125.1 Streptococcus sp. HMSC071D03 | reverse complement strand
ATTTTTCTGGCATAGGGATTACCTCGCTTAGTAATGTGTTCCTTGGCGAGAAAGTTCCCAGATTCATAGTGTCTCAGGTCAATGCCAATAAAAGAGTTGATTTGGTTGGTAGACTGAAAGCGACGAATCTCCCAATTCGCCAATGATAGATGTCGCTGTGGTTTCTGCGATGCCAGGAATTGATCGTAAGATGTCATACTCTGGTAAAGGCTGAGCTAGAGCTACCATGTCGTGTAAGACAACCTGTCTGTGCTCAGAAAGACGAAGCAATTCTTGAGCATAGTAACGAACCTCTTCAAGCATTGGGGAGATTTTCTTGACCGCACAAAAAGATTGTTTAGCGAGTTTTATAAGTTTATCAGTCAGGTAAGCAATACGCTTCTCAGAGATTCGTTTGGAGGTAGATTGACGGATAATCTTACACAATTCATTTTGAGATAGGTTTAATACAAACTCTTTGCATGGAAAAGCC
>NZ_KV807723.1:0-217 GCF_001812125.1 Streptococcus sp. HMSC071D03 | reverse complement strand
GAGCGCTTTTACCTTTTAAATATCCCATGAAACTTGAAATACTAATTCTAGGTGGAATACTTACCAACATATGAACATGATCTGGCATTAAATGGCCCTCGATAATCTCAACACCTTTATAACTACATAATCTATGGAATATTTCTCCCAAACTACTTCGATATTGATTATAGATCACTTTTTGTCTATACTTAGGGGTGAACACAATGTGATATTT
>NZ_KV807722.1:0-4014 GCF_001812125.1 Streptococcus sp. HMSC071D03 | reverse complement strand
AGGTCTTGTAGAACTCCTCTGGATTCTCCGCCTCGAATACTTGAATCGCTCCTTTCGGAGTGAAATTGCTAGACTTCAGAGCTTCTTGGACACCTGATGGTGCCTTATCTAGACTCTCATAAAGAGCCATTTTCAAACCTTTAACTAATTGCCCTTTAGAATCTGTCACTTGAACACCGTCTTGATTGATCGTAACAGCTTCCTCTGGGTAATCATCAACGATATAGAACCCTTTACCAATACGGTCTTTATCTGCTTCAATGCCCTTGTATTGGCTATAATCTGCCGTTACCTTGTAGTAGTTAACAGAACCTGCCAAGACCTGTTTCCCATCGATGTTAACACCTGCTTTATTCAGATTCTTCTTGGTAGGTTTCGCAGTAGGAACATTATTTACAACTGTATCTGTGATATAAGCTGAACCAAAATCAAGCTGATAAGCTGTATTCTCGTACTTACCACCTGTTTGACCCAATTCCTTCTTGACAGTCATTGGATTAGTAATCGTCAGAACTTCTCCAGTTTGAACGTAGGTCTTGTAGAATTCCTCTGGATTCTCCGCCTCAAATACTTGAATCGCTCCTTTTGGAGTGAAATTACTAGACTTCAGGGCTTCTTGGACACCTGTTGGTGCCTTATCCAGACTCTCATAAAGAGCCATTTTCAAACCTTTAACTACTTGCCCTTTAGAATCAGTCACTTGAACACCATCTTGATTGATAGTAACAGCTTCTTCTGGGTAATCATCAACGATGTAGAAGCCTTTACCAATACGTTCTTTATCTACTTCAATGCCCTTGTATTGGCTATAATCTGCAGTTACTTTGTAGTAATTGACCGAACCTGCCAAGACTTGTTTCCCATCGATGTCGACACCTGCCTTGTTAAGATTCTTCTTGGTTGGTTTAACATTAGGAACATTATTTACAACTGTATCAGTTTGATATCCGTTACCGAAATCAACTTGGTAAGCCGTATTCTCAAATGATTTTCCTGTATTTCGCAATTCTTCCTTAGTTACCATTGGATCAATAATTGTAACAGATTTTCCTGCTTTGATATATTGGTTAAAATAGGCTTCTGGAACATCCACTAAAAATACTTGGAAAGCTCCCTTAGGCTTAATTTCAGAACTATCTAGAAAGGCTTTAACCTTATCATTATCAACAGCTTCAATAGAATCGTACTGATACACGGAAATACCTGAAACTTCTTTTCCTTCGCTGTCAATATAACGAATATCCGATTTATTAATAGTCACTGCTTCTTCTGGATAATCATCAATCGCACCAAAGCCTTTTAGAATAGCAGATGGATCTGCTTTTATTCCCTTATACTGATCATAATCCAAGGTTATATGGTAGTAATTCGTTGAACCAGCTAGAACTGGTTTCCCATCAATGATAACTTTATCCTTATTGTAATTATGTTTAAGAGGTTGAATTAAATTATTATTCGGATTGTCAGGATCATTCGGTTTACCAGGTGTTGAAACCTGAACAATATTTGAATAACTTTCGTACTTATTATTAATTTTTAATTGGAAATTGTTCTTGTAAGTTGCACCATCATTTGTAACTTTTCCTACTAAAATTGGAGCTGGTACTTGTACTTCCTTACTTAAATCTTGATTAAGCTTAGATTTCAAACTTTCTAAGCCTTTTACCCTAACGACATGGCTCGATTCGTCATAAGTTAATTCAAAATCTGAGCTAGCGTTCTTTGATGCTTCTACATCTAACACAAAACCTGAAGGCAAGGCATCCACAATTTCAAAGTCTGTAATCACTTCACGATTAGCTGGAAGAGGCTTAGTTGTTAATTCCCACTCTACCGTTGAAAGTTTAGGTACATAGCTTTTATCAATAGATTCACCAGAAGAATTTTTTACAAACTTTTCTAGGTCAGGCACTGCCTGTAAACGTGCATATCTAACCCTTACTGTTGGAGGTGATACTAAAGAGGGAATCTCTTTTTCCTTTGGCTCCTCAGGTTTAGGTGGTAGCGTTTCCTCCACTTTCACTTTTGGGGAACTTGGTAGAGGAGTTTCCTTCTCGTATGTTGGCTCAAATGGTTTTGTTAATGAGGGTACCTTTTTTAACTCTGCACCATCTCCCAGAATTGTGAACACAACGTTTTGAGCATTTCCACTCGCATTCTCTGCATCCCATTCAGCGGGAGTTCTTCCCTCTGTCGAACCAGGGGATGATGTGTGAAGGTACGTTAGACTAGAACCATATCCTACTGAAGCAAAAGAACCCTTAGGAATATCTGAGGTATCATTAACACCATCTTCTACTCCCTTCATGACGCGACCATCAAAATCCAAACCTGAGGCACTAGGATTAATAACCATTCCACGACCAGACGAGCCATAGCTAAAATTTGAACCTTGACCCCAATCTACATCGGTAATAACTGTTCCAATTAAGAGGGAAACAGGTGTTGTCGTACCTTCAATATAAAAATCAAAAATCAACTCTAAACGTGTATGATTATTATAAACAAAATAAAGACTACCACCATCTCCACTCTTAAGGTAGATATCTGGATCTGTCACAGGAACACCATTTCGAACTTCTCCCTGATAGTCTCCTAAATCAGAAACTCTGACTTTGGCCGTTACCTTCCTACCATCCGTGAGTGTTCCAATATTGTGAATATAGAATGTATCTCCAACTTTTGGAGCTTTAATTACATCGTAGACTCCTGTACCATCTTTGCCAACTTGAGTTCCTTCACTCCCTGTTACATAAGTATCTGCATGATAGCCTAAAAATCCGTTCATACTCTCTACTTGGAGATCATCATCTGGTACAACTGTAAAATCATTATAATAGTCCAAGCTCCCCCGACCAGCTGAATTATATCCTCCATAAACTTTGAAACCTGTTGCAGATCCAAATAAAGGCTTGCTTGTTTGAATTGCCTCTTTCTCAGTTTTAGCAGTTGCTAGCTTCTTTGTATAATCTGTCAAAGAAGCTTCATAAGCTTCTTTCTTAGCTGCGTTTCGTTTTCGGATTTCTGCATTTTCTTGATTGATACGATCAATTTCTGCCTGATTCTCCTTCTGATTCTTTTCATTATCTTCACGGATTTTCGAATTATTCTGATTGATACGTTCAACCTCAGCTTGATAAGAAGCTAAATCCTTTTGATATTTTTCTTTCTTTGTGGCATTTTCATCTTGGACTTTCTTTCGTTCCGCTTGGTTCTGTTTCTTATCTTCTATATATTTTTCAGTAGCTTTCTCAACACTATCTGCTTGTGTGCGATAATCGCTTTCGACTTCCTTTTGCTTTTTTTCCAACTCAGAGCCTGTACTTGCAGTTCCTTTATCGACTACAGAATCATATTCTACCTTCAATCCAGCTTCTTGTGCCTTTTTAACAGTTTCATCTAAACTAGAATGAGAAATAGAAACTTCTAACGTTCCTGTTTTTTCTTCACTCTTTCCTTGATTTTCAGTAGAAATACTGCTTGGACTCATCTGGGCATAAGGCGCATTTGTAGCTGGATTTTCAGTTCGTTCATCTGCCATAACTGGACTTATCATACTTAAAGCTGCTAAACCTAGTATCACTCCACAAGTTCCATATGTTTTTGATTTCCGAATAGATCCATATGTTTTTGTTTCTCTTACTTTGTGCATTTTATCTCCTTATCTAAAATATTAATCAATATAAAATCTCAAATGTTATAAAACCTCAAATGTTGGCGCCCGAGGCCTCTTATAATATAAAATCATCTCTTTCCTTTCCAAAAGAAAAAAGCCAGTTTTCACTGACTTTTCTATACAATATTGTAATGAATTTTAAGAAATCCACTTACCAGAATAATCTAAACGATAACCACCAATCGTCTCATTTTGTGCCATCTTACCATCTGCTTTCAAATAATACCAAGCACTTCCATCTTTGAACCATTGATCTCTCAGATAACTTCCATCTGATTTGAGATAGTACCACGCTTTATAACTAGAATCGTATAACCACTCACTTTGTGCCATTTTCC
>NZ_KV807721.1:2708-15447 GCF_001812125.1 Streptococcus sp. HMSC071D03 | reverse complement strand
TCCATCTGATTTGAGATAGTACCAAGCTTTATAGTTTGTATCGTAAACCCATTCATTACGTGCCATTACACCATTTGATTTGAGATAATAGTTCCCCTTCCAACCACTGACAAGAGCTTTTCCTGCATGATCAAAATAATACCAATAACTTCCCTCTTGTTTCCATTGGTCACGCCAATCAGATGTGTTTTCAATCGGTTTAATAGGTTCTGCTTTATTAGAATTATTTTCTTCTACAGTACTTTTACCTGTCTGGTTCTCCAGCTTACTTTTTAAATCTTGATAAATTTTCTCTTTATTTTTGTAATCAATTTCTAATTTTTTTACAGCCTGATAACGATTTGAGGATCTTGGATCCACTACTGAAGCTGTACTAAAATTAGATTTTGTTGCACGATTAATATTTTCCTGAGAAATAGTGATGAAATGAGCAGAACTTACTGAGGAAAGACTAGAAAACGATAATCCAAAATAATCTTTACTTGATGGATTCCCCCAGTTCAATCCTGCAATTGCTTGAGCATGCCCCCATTCAGTATCGTTTAACATAAATTCAACCATACCAGTATAAATAGCTTCCTTTAGCTGAGATTTGGTGGCTTCTCTTAATGCTACAGGTCTAAAGAACAAATTCTCATACAGTTGACCTCCTCTTTTTTCAGATTCAGCATCTGAGGTAGGTAAGCCATAGGTTTTTGCAACTCGGTTGATACCCTCGGCATTGTGACCTGATACACCTAATGTGCTTAATTTAGATAATCCCCAATCATCTTTTACATACTCCTTTGCCACCTTATCCGCAAAATCAATTGCCGAACTAGAAACACTGACTCTAGGTGTCCCAACCTGAGAACGAACTTGGTTAATTAAATCTTGGGCAAAAAATGACAACTCCTGACGAACAGTTAGCGGTAGATTGTTAACATCCAGACGTTCTCCCTCATCAGCAACATCTTTGTGGAAACTATTTTGATTCTTTAATCTCAAACTTTCTGACTGCAAAATAGACTTCGCACTGTCACGTTCAGTCTGGCTAATATTAAAATCAGAAAAAGCCGTCTTCAAAGCCTTTATATACTTATCGCTCAGTGTAATCGTATCGCTAGGTGAAGATGATAAAGCATTGTCATAGATACTTTTAGCTTGTTCATATTCTCTCTTAGCTTTAATCAATTTACTTTTTAAACTCTCTACTTGACTGCTCGTTGTACTATTCGCATACACAGGTTGACTATTTCCTAACCCAAGTAAAGTTACGCTGGCAGTTGTTGCCAAGATAGTCGTTCTCAATTTCATAATCTTATCTCCTTTTTGTTTAAAAACGTTCTTAAAATATTTATTTCATTCTCTTATTTTACCATTTTTAGAGGTTTTTCTCATTTTTTTCTTGATTTTCATTCATCTATCCGCTTAATCAAAGATAGGATGTTCAGAACATATCAAATCTCCTCTCCTTGATTAAACAGATAGATGAGGCTCTATCTGTTTAATGCTTCGTTGGACGATGATATCCTTTACCAGTCAGCAGTAAACGATTGGTATTTCCTTGTTTAATGCGTCTAGCCACTAGAACATCACCACGTTTGATGGTGCGAATCTCTTTGTAAATTTTTGAATATTCTACAATCATCCAGACCGTTTCTAGTTTACCTGCTAGATATCCGTTTTTAGATACCAAACCATATCTGCTGGTTAATTTAATTTCATCGCCATTATCAAGTCTTGCGGTTGCATTTCCTTGATTTCCTAAGCGTCTAAGGTCAGCTAAAGTGACCTCTGTAACTAATTTTGATTGATTCATCTTGTCTCCTCCTTACTGAATCAAGGCTGATTTACAGCCATGCCGAGGTATGACGTACATACCTGCTGTATTTTTTACACACGGTTTTAAGTCTAGAAACCGCAAACTCCTTCAGCTTAGGCTTTGCCTGCTTTTACGTGGTGGAACAGCACTAGATATCCTTTTCTAGCCTACACACCGCCCTTGTTCTTCTTTTTATGCTTAGTTCCGCTAATCAGGACAGTGGGGGTATTCAGTTGTCAATGTACATCAGCAGTTTACTGACTTGCTGAGGTCAAGGGATTAGCTATTAGACGTTTTTTTATAAATCGTCACATTGCTGATAGGAATGATATAAATGTCGCTATTTTCAAAAGTCTCATCCGTGTTTTTCTTTGTCTAGCTATTAGTCACCTCTACTGGATGATAAAACTCAACCCATTCTTTCACTGTTTCACGAGAGATACCTTCATCATCAGACACATCTAAAACAGCCTGAATCAAACACTCCAACATTTCTTCCGTCCAATTTCCTCTTGAATAAGCATGCTCACCAAGCCCATTTGGCAACATTCTAAATGTGAAATCAAATCCGCTGAACTCATCCCACAAAGAGTCTCCTCATTCTTTCTGCATACTTTCACCCCCCATACTGCTCCTGCGCCCTCTTATGAGCATTCAACTTGACTTCTAACTTTCTCTCAGCCATCAAATTCTCAATGGACGTAACCAGGTAAGCATAAGGACTCTGACAATCTTGAGGAATCCTCTCAATACAATGCAAGACTTCTGAACTAGTTACCCAGCCAGTCTCCAAAAAGCTACCAATTTTCATCTTCTGACGATGGGTCAAATGGTAAGCATTATCCCACGGTAAGTGATCAAAGTAGCTATCCGCAATTTCCTGCAAGAGAGAATAGACTTGAGGTTGGATAAATTTCTTCCTACTTGTTTTTTGAGAAGGAGTGTCACAAGTTCCAGCAGTCTGATTCAATTCGTTAGAATTGGAAGCAGGCTTTCTAGAACTATGTCTAGTACTATTATTCTCAGTATGACTCTTCTCAGTCTTAATAGGGTTAAAATTTTTTACTTCCGGAGGTAAAAAATTTTGACTTCCAGAATTCGTTGATTTAACAGCCTTTTTTGGAGGTAAAGATTTTTGACTTCCAGAATTAGTTGATTTGATAGGCTTTTCTAAAACAGAGTTTTCTTCACTATTTGGACGTTCAATTTCAAACAAAACACAACCTTTGTAATCTAAAGTTTTTACATGGTGGTAGACTACAGTTCCTTTGTCACGTCCTTTTTCTACAACTTCAGCATCATAGTGTTCATATTCTTGTAATTCAGCATTCACATTTTGAAGATACAAACGATTCGGACGATTCTTCCCTTGTTTCACTTCACGAAGCAAGCCAAGCTCTTTCAATTCTTTCTTGATTTTCAACACAGTTGGCTTACTACGATCTAAAATTTCCATTAAGTCCTCAACCGTATAGACAAGAAATACTGAACCATTCTCATCAACATAAGTCAGTTCACCGTTTCTGTAAGAATGAATACTCAACATACATCGATCATAGAGTACACCATAAGCAATTTTGCCATCATTTGACAATTTCTTGGCATAGACACTCGTCATCTTGATTTTCCCAGTAGGTTTCCCTTCAGCAGAAAACTTCTTCTTAACATTTACCATGAAAATTTGTGGAATTTGATAGAAAGTCTGTGTTGCCACTTGATTTACTGTAATATCAGCCATGTTATTACACCCCCATCATCACAGTACCATTTCCCATATAGAACAGAACTCCTTCTCTCTCTAATTCTTCAACCGCCTTAACAGCACGTTTTTTACTCATTCCTGTCTTTTTCATCACTTCGTTAACAGCTGCTTTTTTTGAAAATTGCACAAACATTTCTTTAGTCATTCTACTATCTCCTTTTTCTGTTTCACTAATTTAAGTTCCTTTGAAAAGCAACTTGGACATTCAGATAGACCAAGCTGAAAATCCAAATGGTCAAATAAAAAGTTACATCGCTCACACTGCACTGTGCTTCTAAGTATTGTTTCACCTAACCATTCTCTTTCTACAACATCTAATACATCTCCACATTTCTCATGTTCTATCTCTAGCTCTTCTGAAATACGGATAAGTACCGATCTTAATTCTAAGATATAATTCATGAATAACATCATCTTTTATGACTTTCCAGAAAATACTAGCGAGCTTATAATAATCGTTTTCAAGCCAAACTCTAGCAAGGTCATTGTCTGGAGATACTTTTTCATCATAATTTCCTTCAGGAATACAATCAACCATATTTTCATTCTTATCAAGATCTATTACATCGAAAATTTCTAGCGAATCAATATCCATAACAATTTCAATATTATCTGACATTTTTTCTCCTTAATTTTTGGCAACGAAAAAAGAGAACGAATTTTCTCGTCCTCTACATATATTTATATGTTTCTTGCATTTCTCAAAACTCTAGACACTTACAGCAAAAACCTTTCCTTGCTACTTTATCACTAGTATTCAGCAGGAGACTCAGCAACCTGAGCTAGTTCTACACGCTCTTGGGGATTCAAGTGTTGATGAACAGCCTCTGCTACTGCTCTTGGAATCCCGACTTCTACAATCTCATCCACGCTGGCTTCCTTGATTTTTGCCAGAGATTTGAAATATTTCATCAAGTTCTGCTTGCGTTTTGGACCCAGGCCTTCAATTCCATCCAATTGAGAGGAGAAGGAATTTTTAGAACGAAGTTGACGGTGGAATGTAATGGCAAAGCGGTGCACCTCATCCTGAATGCGTTGCAAGAGGAAAAATTCCTGAGAATTACGAGACAGCTCTACCACCTCAAGCGGATCTCCAAAAAGCAATTCATGGGTTTGGTGCTTATCATTTTTTTGCAGACCTGCAATGGGAATATCCAAGCCTAGCTCTTCTTGGATAACTTGCTTAGCAATATTTACCTGACCTTGTCCTCCATCAATAACGATTAAATCTGGCGGTGTCAAACCGTCACGCTGGACTCGGCCATAGCGTCTACGGATAACTTCTCGCATACTGGCATAATCGTCTGGACCCACAACCGTTTTTATCTTGTACTTACGGTAATCCTTCTTACTCGGTTTACCATTTACAAAAACCACCATAGCAGAAACAGGGCTAGTCCCCATGATATTGGAATTATCAAAGGACTCGATGCGGACCGGAGTTGGAATTTGTAGAAGTCGTCCCAGATTTTCAATAGCCCCTTGAGTCTTTTCAACTGATTTTTCTAACAGATTAAACTTCTGCTCTAGACTAACACGCGCATTTTTGATAGCCAGATTAACCAGTTGTTTCTTCTCACCGCGTTGGGGTTTGAGAATTTTGGTATCCACCAAGGCCTTAACGGCTTCTTCATCAATATCCTGAGGAATCAAAATTTCATTGGGAACTAGGTGAGATTTTTCCTGATAAAATTGTCCCACATAGGTCAAGAAATCCTCATCAGGATCGTTGTAATAAGGAAAGAGATTGACATCGCGTTCAATCAACTTGCCCTGGCGGACAAAGAAGACCTGGACGCACATCCAACCCTTATCCACATAGTAACCAAAGACATCTCGGTTTTGGAGATCCTTAGCCATCACTCGTTGCTTAGTTCGCAAAGTGCCAATAGCCTGAATCAGATCTCGATATTCCGCCGCGCGTTCAAATTCCATACTCTGGACCGCAAAGTTCATCTTGCTTTTGAGATCATCAATGATTTTGTCATCCTGGCCCTTAAGAAAATCAGAGACTTCTTGGGCCATAGACTTGAAAAAAGCCTCGTCTTTCTTACAGATGGTGTGAGCCATGCACTGCCCTAGATGGTAATAAAAACAAACCTTTGATGGTGGATTGGTACACTTGCGAAATGGGAAAATCCGATCCAGAAGTCTCTTGATTTCATTAGCTGCACCGACATCCGGATAGGGTCCAAAATAGAGACCTCCGTCTTTTTTGACCTGACGGGTGATAATCAAGCGAGGATAGCGCTCATTGGTAATTTTGATGAAAGGATAGGACTTATCGTCCTTGAGCATAATATTGTACTTAGGCTTGTTTTCCTTAATCAGGTTGATTTCTAAAAGAAGCGCCTCAATATTAGACTCCGTGACAATAAACTCAAAATCTACAATCTCAGACACCAAGGCTTCTGTCTTGGTATCATGACTTCCTCGGAAGTATGACCTCACGCGATTACGCAGATTTTTAGCCTTTCCTACATAGATAATAGTGCCGTTTTTATCCTTGTGAATGTAACAACCAGGGCTGGTCGGCAAGAGCTCCAGTTTTGATTTAATCAAGTTATTCATAGTTCCATTATAGCAAAAAGCTCCCCTCATTGCTTACATCAGGGAGCTCTATTTTTCGTTTAAAAATCACTTATTCTCCAGACTCATAAAGTTCTTGAACTGCTTGAACATCTTGAGCCTGAATACCATAATAAGAACCTGCTGGCTGCATGACTGACACTTCATTAGTATGTTCCAAGCCAATGGCATGTCCTAGCTCATGCTCGGCCGTATGCAAAATGCGATCATAGGTATAGCCATAGTTTGGATTAGATAAATAATAATGATTCAAACGAACTGTTACAGAAGTGAATTGTTTGGTAAGGAGATTTGTCTGACTCTCCGCCTCACCAGCAACAGATGTGGAGCCATCATTCATTTCAGTCGCAAAAATAGTTGCTTGGTCAGGTTCTGTCACAACTACAAAATTAAAAGCGCCGGTCTGATTCCAATTGGTAATAGCCTCAACGTAAGCCTTTTGAAAGGTTGCATCCATTTGAGGATCAATATAAATTGTCGCCTGTGCTTGGGGCCATTTTACTCCTGAATCTTGATGATGATCGGTCTGAGACAAGCCTTGCAACTTACCAGTTTCTTGCCATTGATGCCAACCTGCTTGACCAACTTGAACTAATTGTCCCGCTTGATTGAAGACACCAGATAAATCCCCCGTCACATACCAGAGAATCCCTAAAGCAATGAGAATTAAGACTACAAGAGTCCACACAAGGCGCCAGAACATGCGCCAAATTCCTAGTAACAATCGACATAGAACACGTATAATCCAGAACATGATTTCCCGCCTTTCTAAAAAAATAAGAATCTATCTTTTAGCCAAGGTTTCCCATTCTAAAGATAGATTTCTTATTTTACTTTAGTAAGCTGAAAGAAAACTAAAACCACTTTGTTCACTTATTTTCCGATTATTTTTTTCAAAAATTGTAAACACTTAAACTTGATTGGATTTGGATAATATCGGAAAGTTCCTGCCTTTCTCACAATATAACCATTAAAGTTCTGCTTAAATCGTAATACGCCATCACTTCCATCAAAAATCCCTTGAATACCTAGAAAGTTGTATTTGTCAATTTTTCTTTCCAAGGCCTGCTTCATTGCATGATATTGAAGTAAAAACGGAGCAGAAAACTTCTGATACTCTGTAAATGAGCCTCCAAACAAATATGTTGCTTCTGTATTTATGTAAATGATTAAAGCACAAGCTAAAGCAATGTTGTCAGATTCACTATCCAAGTTCCTCAAAAGATCTTTTTTCTTTTGTAAAGCTTGATATTGCTGTTTAAATTGCTTTGACTTTTCATCAAGACCAGCCTGCTTCACATCGAGAGCTTCGATTGATTTTTTAGGATTCACTTCAGCAATTAGAAAAGCCGCCTTGTCCTCAAAAGCATCATACAATTTACAGTAATAATCTAAATTCTTATCCTTAAACCCTTGTCTTTTTCCTGTTTCTTCAATAATTTGTTTGAATTTCGAAATTTCATCTCGTTCTATATTTCTTATAGTCAGATTAAAATCATATGCTGATTGAATATTTCGAATACTGTTTTTATTAAAGGATTTCAGCAAAGATTTCTCATCGTAACTCTTCAAATCTTTGATAAAATGCCAAAAAATCTCACCATTAGGGTAACCGGTTGGCAAACCATCAAATTGGTAGCCTAAATTACACAGATCTTGGATAATACTTTTTTCTTCTTCATCTATTGGCTTCCCATCACTATCAAAAGTTTGATAAGTTTCATAAGGTTTTACAAGCAACTCTAATACACCATTTGCTTGGCATATTCTTTTAACTCCTCATAAAAAACTGGAAGAGCATCTTGTTGGGTATAAATCGGCCCCGAATTGACCTCCATATGCAGCCCCCCCAGCATGGGCAAGCTATAAACCAGAGCTGCAACTTGAATTTCTCCTTCTTGTTTCAAAGCAAGGTAAACAATCGAGCCCCTCTTTTTTCTAATAAGTCCCCCATCTGGACAGATTGCATAAAGGAACGAGAAGAAACCTGATCAGAATAAGTACGAAACTCTTCTTTCGTGAGTGTAGTTAGTGCCATATACTTACTTTCTATGTTTTTTTCTTAATGTTTTACGGAAATCAAGAGCAAGTCTTAACAGAGGATAGAGAGGATGAGTCGGCATTGTAAATTCACCCAAATATTCTTCAATCGTTGGATTAAATTTTTCCTTAAAATGATAAAGTCCACCATTGAGAGAGTTTTCAACACCACCTAAATTTTGCCACACCATACCTCGCTCAAAGGCATAGCGAGCCGTTTCATACCAAGTTAAAATTGGTGCATTGTAACGTTTAAAATCATCATTCATACCAGCATATAGATTGACAGAGGTATTACCAAATTCCAAACTCAAAGTAGCCGCTAAAGGAATGTTTGTTTTTCCCATATTCATATATCCCTGCAAGAAATCTATTTCCTCTTCTAAACGTTCTTTTTCTTTTATATTTTCCTGAACTTTTGAAGGTTTGGTTGCATCATTAAATTTTTCTGCAACTACTCTATTTTTTTCTAATTGTTCTTCTAATTCTCTTAAACGCTTAGAAACATCCAAACTCGTTAGCGTGATATAGGAATCTTCTTTGAAGTTATCCAATAATTTTTTATAATAAGCTTCGTTTCTTAAATGAATCTCTTTTCGCTTCTCAGTTTTTTTCATCAACTCCGAAAATGAATCTAATAGTTCCAGTCCACCATATTGAATCTCAAGCCCTTTGTTTCGTGCTGTTCGGATAGCTTGCCTCGTTGATTTAGAAAGTTTATCTTCTTCAAAATTTTCCTTATATATTTTCGCCTGAATACGAGGCTGAATGGTGTCATCCATTTCGGTTGTCCGCCCAGACCACTTCACTCCTAATTGCCCTAAAATCTCAACAATAGAAAGTTTTTCAGGATATTCTGTTTTGTCTTGATTGACCAAATGTTGAGATAGACAAATACTTGGATCGAAAGTCACAAAAACCGCTCTCTTACTGCGAGCATAAGACTTAATAGACTGCAGGACAAACTTTAAAAGTTCTATATCCCTGTAATCCAATATAGGACCTCTTGGAATATAAAACATTTTATACCCCAAAGGTAGAGACTTTATGAGAATACTAGCCACAGCCAGTAAGTTCTCCCCTTCATAGACACCAAGCCTCTCATGATTCCAATCAGATTTAACTTTTTCCCAGGCACTGCTTTGTAATATATTGACCAACTCATGTTGTTCGATAAATCGATCATGCTCTAACGAAGAAATGCCAATTTGATAACGATACATATCTCACTCTCTTTCACCTAGTATCTCATTACTATTTTACTACTTTCAATTAAAAAGTCTAGTGAAAATAAACTCTCATTTTTATTTTTAACCTTAGAGAAACAGTCTATATTATTTTATCGATAAAAAACTAGCTCAATCTCTCTTCCAAAACAAAATCAATTGGCAAGGTAGCCAAAAATCGTTCCAATTGTTTTTCCCAGTAATACCACTCGTGGTTGCCTGGGCTATGACTATAAGAAATATCAAAACCAAGTTTCTTGAGATTCTTCACTGCTAGATTATTGGCAGCATACAAAAAATCTTGCTCACCACACCAAGCCCAGAGTTTGGTCTTCTTGTCTGACTTGTTAGCAAGAGTTTCAAGTGAGTAAGGGCTAGTTTCCAGTTATCAAGCTTGCCAAAAACTCCCCGCCAGTAAGCAAGCGTTCCAAGATTTTGGCTTTCAGGAGAAAACTCCTCGAAGCTAAGAGCTCCAGAAAAACTAGCTGCGTGTGAGAAACGATTGGTTGACAAAGCCAACTTGAAGGAACCGTAGCCTCCCATTGAAAGGCCAGCGATAAAATTTTTTTCACGCTTGCTAGACATATTAGGGAAGAAACGTTTGAGCACTTTAGGCAGTTCTTCTGCTAGAGCTGTATAGTAGTTATAGCCATACTGAGTATCTGTATACCAACCGTTACTTGTATTAGGCATGACAACAATCAGATTGGTCCCTCGCACCAAACGCTCTACATTGGTCCGTTTGAGCCAACTGTTGTGATTCCCTGACATTCCATGAAGGAGATAAAGAACAGGAATATCTGTAGAATCTGGTTCCTCAACCCGAGACGCATCTGGGTAGAGAACATTCACTCCCCACTCCATATCTAAAACTTCTGAGTAATACTCAATCTTCATTACTGCCATAACTTGCTCCTTATTCGTTTAAGATAAGAAAAAGCCGAAACTCGACTTTCTCTTGCTATTTGATCCTATTTTGCTTCCATGACTACTGGTAAGATAGCTGGGCGACGCTTGGTTTGGTCAAAGAGGAACTTGGCCAAATGATCACGTACCTTACCTTTGAGTTCTGCCCAATCAAACTCTTCACCTTGTAGATAGTTTTCTACTGTTTGATTGACTAACTCTGTACTTTCGCGCAAGATATCACGGCTCTTCTTGAGAT
This sequence comes from Streptococcus sp. HMSC071D03, assembly GCF_001812125.1. NCBI lineage: Bacteria > Bacillati > Bacillota > Bacilli > Lactobacillales > Streptococcaceae > Streptococcus > Streptococcus sp. HMSC071D03. The sequence continues at coordinate 4,861 of NZ_KV807721.1, read as the reverse complement.
AGACAAATCCACGCGTGTGCACTCGAGCTTTAGCAATGATTTTTTTCTCACGACGGTTAACAGTGATAGCCACGATGAAAATCCCATCTTCTGACAAGACCTTACGGTCACGAAGAACGACATTCCCAACATCTCCAATAGCATTCCCGTCAATCAAAACATCGCCTGCTGTAACTGCACCAGATGGAACAAAGTCCCCATGCTCGTAAGACATAGTAGTCCCTTTTTTAGGGATAAAAATACGTTCTGGTAGCATACCAACTGCCATAGCAGCCTTAGCATGGGCATCCAACTCACGGTATTCTCCTTGGATTGGAAAGAGATACTGAGGTTGCAAGAGATTGATCATCAATTGCAAATCACGCGCATTCCCATGTCCTGACACACGCAAGCTATGAGTAATTGGCTTGACAACTCCACCTGCTTGGTAGACCATATTTTCTACACGTGCCATAACCGCTTCCTTGGCGATTGATGGTGTTGTAACAATATAAACTAGGTCACCTTCTTTGATTTCAACATAGCGGTGACGACCGATAGACATCTTGCGTAGACCGTTAATTGGTTCACCCATACGTCCAGTTTCAAGAATGATCAACTCATGATCTTCAAAACGCGACATATCTTTTGGTTTAATCAAAAGATTTTCACTTGCTAAAGACAATTTTTTCAGACGAATAGCTGTACGGACGATATTTTCAATATCGAATCCTGTCAAGACAACACGACGTCCTGTCTCCGCAGCTGCATCAAATACCTGCTGGATACGGGAAAGGTTACTTGCAACTGCAGCAACGATGATACGTCCTTCCCAGTCAGAAATGGTTTGCGTGATTTCTACACCAACTTCATTTTCACTGGCTACTTGGATATTGCTATCTGCATTCGCAGAATCACTTAGAAGAGCCAGGACTCCTTCACGACCAATCTCTGCCAAACGTCCAAAGTCAGTGGCATATGATTCACTAGCTGTTTGGTCAAACTTGAAATCTCCTGTATAGACGATGTTACCTTCAGATGTTTTCAAAACCACACCCAAACTTTCTGGGATAGAGTGGGTTGTACGGAAGAAGGATACTACCGTTCCACCAAAATCAATCTCTGTATTTTCATCAATAACATGGAAATCATCGAATTTCTTGACGCTGTCATTTCCTTTAACAAAGAGTTTAGCCAGTTCGATGGTCAGCTCTGAGCCAAATACAGGAACCTTAGCTTCTGCCAAGAGATAAGGAAGAGCGCCAATCGCATCCGCGTGTCCGTGTGTTAAAAAGACACCTGCAATACGGTCACTATTTTCAAACAGATATTCCATATTTGGAATAACGACATCGACACCCAACTGTTCATTTTCAGGATATTTCAAACCTGCGTCCAATACAAAAATCGAGTCGTTAATTTCTGCGATGTACATGTTTTTACCATTTTCACGCACACCTCCAAGTGTTGTTAATTTAATAGTATTCATTTTTCCTCCGAATAGTCACTTCAACTTGTTTGTAGAGCTTTAAAAGCTCTCTTTTTCTGAAAGTCCAATTCACTTTCAGCCGAATCTTTTCCATTCATTATACCATTTTTTTACTAATTTTCAAAATGAATCTCACAGATAAGGGAGGAGAGTTTGCTGGTAAAAAAACAGGAATGACCTACACCCTAAATGTTAGATTTTTCTTGGCTGCTGGTCAGCATTATATGGCTTTAATAATGAACGAGCACTTATACCCTTTCTACTTCAGCAAATCAAAAACAAGTGAACGGCATGTTAGCAGAGGCTTTCAAAATTGACCAATCCGAGTATACTATCTCTCATAGCTACCAAGGACGGTAATAGCACCATGATTTTTATCATCAATTTTTTAATAACAAGGATTGTCATAAATGAAAAGGAAACGATGATGCCCTTCTTTAGTATTTGGAAATGGGATCTCGTTCTAAGGCTATGAGAAAATGTTTAAGGCTCTGAACCAAATGTGACATGAAATTGTAAACAATATTGATTATTATAGTGGATTAAAATAAGATATGAACAAAGAAATTAGGAAAGTCAAATAAATTTCTATAAATGTTTTAGAATCCGTAGCCTACTATTCTAGGTTCAATCCACTATACTTAAAAAAAGAATTAATACTCAATGAAAATCAAAGAGCAAACTA
>NZ_KV807721.1:0-2608 GCF_001812125.1 Streptococcus sp. HMSC071D03 | reverse complement strand
AGTACGGTAAGGCGACGCTGACGTGGTTTGAATTCGATTTTCGAAGAGTATAAAATCAAACTAAAAGGACTCAGCTCTGTGCAAGACAGAACTAAATCCTTTGCTTGAATTATTTGTGTAACTTTTTGAGATCGATATAAATCAATCCTAAACTTACAATTTTTTATTTTCCAAGGTAGTATTCAGAAACTACGTTCAATTTTTCGTCGAATTCGAATACCAATGGTGGGAAGTTAGGGATTTCCACGTCCATGATTTCGTCGTCTGACAAGCGTTTGATATGTTTTACAAGGGCACGGATTGAGTTACCGTGAGCTCCTACGAATACGTTTTTACCATCTTTAAGTGCTGGAGCGATTTTGTCTTCCCAGAATGGAAGGGCACGTTCCAAAGTCACTTTCAAGTTTTCAGCATCTGGGATAACTGAGTCGTCAAGTGAAGCGTAACGACGGTCAGTATGTGCTGAGTATTCGTCATCATGAGGCATTGCAGGAGGCAATACATCGTATGAACGACGCCAGATGTGAACTTGCTCATCACCAAATTGTTCAGCTGCTTCAGCTTTGTTTTTACCAGTCAAACCACCGTAGTGACGTTCGTTCAAGCGCCATGATTTTTCAACTGGAACCCACAATTGGTCAGATGCTTCAAGAGCCAAGTTAGTTGTTTTGATTGCTCGTTTCAATACTGAAGTGTAAGCTTGGTCAAATTCGATACCAGCTTCTTTGATCAATTTACCAGCGTCAATCGCTTGTTGTGTTCCTTTTTCAGACAAATCAACATCAGCCCAACCAGTGAAAAGGTTAGCTTTGTTCCATTCAGACTCACCGTGGCGAGCAAAAACCAATTTTACCATTTGATGGATACTCCTTTTATTTTCCGAGGTTTCCCTCGTTTATCTATTCTATTTTACACAATTTTTCACAAAAAAGCTAGTCAAAATCGATTTAAAAGAGAAGAGGTGAACGCCCCTTCTCTCAATAAACAGCTATTCTTGAACTTGAAATTGTTTCAAGCTTGTTAAAAAAAGGGCACCACCGATGACAATGACGATGCCACCAATCCAGCCTAAAAATGGAATCAAGCCTACTACAGAACCTACGATTAACAAAATAGATGGCGCCATTGATATGCGCTTATCATCCTTATAATAGATTAGAGAGAGAATTCCAAGAATGAGAGTTGCGATTTTTACTAAGGTAAAAACAATGAAGATAATCGCTAAAATTACTCCTGCAAAATCTTCATTCGCAAAAATAGATGCAACCATTAATATTACGACTGGCAAAATTGCCAAGAGCGAGCCTGCAATAGTCCCAATAATTCCAGCAATTTGCGCTAGTGTTTTTGTCTTCATAAATGTCTCCTTCAAATTTTAATAATTGTTATTCTACCATATTTTAGGTTAAATTCAAAGCTTTTCCAAGTAGACCACAATATCATCAGTGGCACTTTATTTTCCTTAAGTCATATAGTAAATTGAAATAAAGTATGAACAATTCGATTAGGAAAGTCAAACTAATTTCTAGAAATATTTTTAGCAGTCGTAATGTACTATTCTAAACTCAATTTGTTATATATGAATTTCCATAACAAAAATCCCTAAGTCCTTTTAGACCTAGGGATAACGCTACTTATTAAAAGTAATTTTGCAGCTTATTTGGTAAAGATAGACTGACGGAAGTCATCTGTTGTACGAAGATAAGCATTATAAATCTTTTTCTTCAGTAAGTTAACCCAGCTAGCTTCGACGCGGCTTGTAGCATTGTCAATATTACGAACATCCTCTGCTGTCGCCTCATCCATTAGCCTTTGCATATCTCTATAAGATCGAATAGTTACTTGCTTCGTACTATTTGGGTTTCTGAGTTCATACTCAATGGTAATCGGCTTCAATTTTGTCAATTTGTCAATCCGCTCTTGGTACATGGCCTTCTTAAAGGCTGCCCAAGAGTCATACTCACCTTTGAATACATTTTCTAGAACCTTCTGGTCTGTCACTAGACCAACATCTCTTCCGAGCCATCCATCCCAAGTTGTGCTGCCCTTACAGATCTTAGATTTTCTTCAACCCACTACAGTTAAAAGCTAGAGTTCCGCAATTGGGAATCTCTAGCTTTTTTGTGGCTAAGAACTATTTTGTCTCAGACTCTTTTCTAGCAATCTCATAGAATCAAAATTCTAAGATTTGCTTTATTCGAGTAATGGTTTACTCTCCTTCCTTACGTTTTTTAGAGATAAGGAGTCCTCCTGTCGCTGCTGCAAGAAGTGCTAGAGCAAGTGAAGCGCTAGATTGTTTTGTACCAGTGTTTGGCAATTCTTTCGCTCCCGCTTTCTTAGATGGTTCTTGAGCAGGTGACTCTTTAGTTGCTTCTTTAACGACTTTTTCAGATGCAAGTACTGCTACTGAACCGTCTGCAAATGTTACAACCACAGTTCCATCGTTGTTAACCTCAACATCTGTCGCTGTTGGGTTAGCTTTCTTAACTTCATTCGCTACTTTAGCTTTTTCGGCTTCTGTTAGAGATGATGGGTTTACAACTGGTGTGACTGATGGAGCATTTGCTTCTTTAGTTGGAGTTTTAACAGTTACCTTAGCTGGAACTTC
>NZ_KV807720.1:20355-43257 GCF_001812125.1 Streptococcus sp. HMSC071D03 | reverse complement strand
ACATTATGTACTGTTTTAGGTTCATTTTACTATATTTCTTAGTAACCACCCATCATTGATGGATCCATAGCTGGGGCTGGTGCTACAGGTTCTGGCTTATTAGCTACGACTGCTTCTGTTGTTAGAATCAAGCTTGCTACTGAAGCTGCGTTCTGAAGGGCTGAACGGCTAACCTTAACAGGATCGATAATTCCTGCTTCAATCATGTTGACCCACTCACCTGTGGCAGCATTGAAGCCTGTTCCAAGCTCTGCATTTTTCAAACGATCGATAACGATTGAACCTTCATAGCCTGCATTGTAGGCAATTTGGCGAACTGGCTCTTCCAAGGCACGAAGTACAATGCTACGTCCTGTCGCTTCATCACCTTCTAACTCCAAGGAAGCAACAGCAGAGATAACATTAACAAGGGCAGTACCACCACCTGCAACGATTCCTTCTTCAACAGCTGCGCGAGTCGCATTGAGGGCATCTTCGATGCGGAGTTTCATTTCTTTCAATTCAGTTTCAGTTGCAGCACCGACCTTGATAACTGCTACTCCACCTGATAATTTAGCCAAGCGTTCTTGGAGTTTTTCACGGTCGAATTCTGAAGTTGTTGTTTCGATTTGAGACTTGATGACAGCTACACGGTTAGCAATTGCTTCAGGATTACCTGCACCTTCTACAATGACTGTGCTATCTTTATCTACAGACACTTTAGCTGCTTGACCAAGAGCTTCTATGGTAGCATCTTTTAACTCAAGCCCAAGATCTTCTGTGATAACAGTTCCACCTGTCAAAATTGCGATGTCTTCCAACATTGCTTTACGACGGTCCCCGAAACCTGGTGCCTTAACAGCAACTACATTGAAAGTTCCACGAATCTTATTCAAAACAAGAGTTGGAAGAGCTTCACCGTCAACGTCATCAGCAATAATCAAGAGCGGACGGCTACTTTGGAGGATACTTTCTAGAAGTGGCAAGATTTCTTGGATATTTGAAATTTTCTTGTCAGTGATTAAAATGTATGGATTTTCAAGGTCTGCAACCATTTTTTCATTGTCAGTGACCATGTATTGTGAGAGGTAACCACGGTCAAATTGCATTCCTTCTACAACCTCAAGCTCTGTTTCCATACCACGTGATTCTTCAATGGTGATAACTCCGTCTTTACCAACTTTTTCCATGGCTTCAGAGATGTATTCACCAACTTTTTCAGAACGAGAGGATACTGCAGCGACCTGAGCGATAGCTTCTTTGTTGGCAACAGGGATGGCATTATTTTTCAAGGCTTCAACGGCTGCAGCGACCGCAGTTTCAATCCCACGACGAATACCGATTGGATTTGCACCGGCAGTTACGTTTTTGATTCCTTCACGAACGATAGCCTGAGTCAATACTGTTGCAGTAGTTGTCCCGTCACCAGCGATATCATTAGTCTTAGAAGCTACTTCTGATACCAATTTGGCACCCATATTTTCAAAATGGTCTTCTAGTTCAATTTCTTTAGCGATTGTTACACCGTCGTTGGTAATCAATGGTGAACCGAATGATTTTTCAAGAACAACGTTACGTCCTTTAGGCCCCAAGGTTACTTTAACTGTATCAGCTAGGACATCAACACCACGGACCATAGCTGAACGTGCATCAGATGAAAACTTAATTTCTTTTGACATACTTACTTCCTCCTATTATTCTTCAACGATTGCTAAGATGTTAGCTTCACCCACGATGATATATTTTTCGTCACCATCTTTGACCTCGATACCTGCATGAGCTTCGACTAAAACTTGATCTCCAACCTTTACACTTGGAGCGACTAGTTCACCGCTCAAGGTACGAACACCTTGTCCAGTAGCCACTACTGTAGCTGTTTTCGTTTCTTCTTGGGCTGATCCCGCTAGGACAAAGCCTCCGACAGTTTGTTCTTTTTCTTCAATTTTCAAGACCACACGGTCTCCTAATGGTTTCAACATCTGTTTTCCTCCATAATTCAATCATATTATTAGCACTCTTTTCATACGAGTGCTAAACCATAGTTCTATTGTATCACTTGGTCAAAAATAGTCAAGAAAAAAGTCTGATTTATAGCATAAAAAGAGTTGGAGAAAACTCTCAAACTCTTGTCATTTTAAAATGGAAGTTCCTCCTCTTCCAAAACCAAATCTGCCAAATCCTGTCCTGCATTATTTTCACGCATGGCACGTTGAGCACGACTTTCCAAGAGTTGGAATCCTGTGGCAAGAACTTCGGTCACGTAGTTCATCTGGCCATTTTTCTCAAAGCGACGAGTACGCAATTCTCCATCCACAGAGATAAGACTACCTTTAGTTGCGTAGCTTGCCAAGCTTTCTGCTAGTCTGCCCCATAGGACCATATTAACAAAATCGGCTTCGCGTTCCCCGTTTTGGTCTTTGTAACGACGGTTCACAGCGATAGTTGCTCGCGCTACCGACTTGTCATTGTTGGTTTTGTGCAATTCTGGTGTAGACGTTAAACGCCCAATCATGATAACTTTATTATACATATTTTCTTCCTCCTACTTATCTATTCGTAGGAAATCAAAAAAAGTTACAGAAATTTGTAACTTTCGAGGAAATTTTTTACTTTTTATGAACCATAAATCCTGTCGCCTGTTGATTGGCCATTATGGTCATATCTGTAATCTGCACACGGCGAGGTTGGCTGGTCACATAGACTACTGTGTCTGCAATATCCTGAGCTTGCAAGGCTTCGATTCCTTGGTAAACGGACGCAGCCCGTTCTTTATCACCGTGAAAACGTACCGTAGAAAAATCTGTTTCGACAATTCCAGGCTGAATGGTTGTCACCTTGATATCCGTTGCGATAGTATCAATTCGCAGTCCATCTGAAAAGGTCTTAACCGCTGCCTTGGTGGCTGAATAAACAGCGGCACCCGCATAGGCATAAATTCCTGCGGTTGACCCCATATTGATGATATGTCCTTGATTGGCTTTTACCATTGCTGGCAAGAAACAGCGAGTGACTGCCATCAAACCTTTGATATTAGTATCCAGCATGGTCAACATATCCAACTCTTCATAGTCCTGATAAGGTGCTAAACCTAGAGCCAGTCCGGCATTGTTGATCAGAATATCAATCTGACCTATCGTTTCTAGAATATCAGAGCAGACAGTCTTTACCATGGTCATATCCGTGACATCTAGTGGGAAGGTCCAGACAGTTTGATTTAGGAAGGCTTCTGCAAACTCCGACTTAAGGGCTTCTAGTCTGTCTGTCCGTCGTCCAGTTAGAACGACATTCTCACCCTGCTCCAGATAAGCACGCGCAATCGCTTCACCGATTCCTGAGGTCGCTCCTGTAATCACAACATTTTTTGCCATCTTATTTCCTTCTATCTGGTGTATTCAGATACTGACAAGTTCCTAAGCAGTCCAGTGCTTCGCTGGGTCAAATGGAGTTCCGACAACTTGGTCTTCTGATAATTCGATAACACCACGTTTTTGCGGAGCATTTGGCAGGTGCAATTCACGAGGGCTACACATCATACCAAAACTCTTTTCACCACGAAGTTCGCCTGGGAAAATGAGATTTCCTTTTGGCATCATAGCTCCAGGAAGAGCGACAATGGTTTTCAGACCGACACGCGCATTTGGTGCCCCTGCAACAATTTTCACTGTCTTGTCACTTGCGACTGCAACTTGGCAGATGTTGAGGTGGTCACTATCTGGATGAGCTACCATCTCGACAATTTCACCGACGACGAACTTAGGTTCCTTATCATTAACAATTTCTTCTGTAAAACCTTCTACCTGCAATTCTTGGTTCAAACGAGCGACTTTCTCATCTGTTAAAAAGACTTGACCACGCTCTGCAATTTCAAACAAACTGGAAACTTCGAAAATATTCCAAGCAACCGTTTCTCCACTTTCTTTGAGGAAAACTCGCGCTACCTTGCCTTTGCGCTCCACATCTAGTTTGGCATCTCCGCTATTTTTCACGATGACCATAAGGACATCACCGACATGTTCTTTGTTATATGTAAAAATCATTATTTCTCTTTTCTCCTATTTCAGTCCTGCTAAAAAATCGTTGATTTGTTCCTTGCTTTTACGGTCACGATTAACAAAGCGTCCAATCTCCTTGTCCTTATCTAATACAACAAGACTTGGAATCCCATATACATCCCATAGTTTTGCAAGTTCCATGTACTCATCTCGGTCTACTCGTATAAAGATAAACTCTGGATTGGTCTCTTCAATCTCTGGCAGAGCTGGATAGATATAGCGACAATCGCCACACCAGTCGGCCACAAAGAGAAAGGCTTTTTTCCCCTCTGCTTCAACTAAACTTGCTATTTCTTCTAAGCTATTTGGAATAATCATAGGACTTCCTTTTCATATTGTAAATTTTCATCTTCATAGACAAAGGTATAATGTCGCCCATCTTCAAAAATAACACCACCAACAAGACGTTCTAAACTACTTTCGTACACTTGGACATAGAGAGTCCCAATCTCACCCATTTCTGAAAAGTAGTCACGCACAATAGCAGTTAACTCTTCCTGCGTCTTCATGAGTTTGTGATCATCAGCTACTTTCTTAGCACCAAAGGCAAGTGCTCCAAGCCCTGCCACGACTAAACCTGTTTTAATAATATTTTTCGTTTTCATGCTAACATTGTAACACAAAAAGGCTCAAGGAACAATGAAAAAGGGAGTCCCACTCCCCTTTCTAATCTCTAAAAATTAATAATTTCTCTCGCCAAACAAACCTTCTGGTAAATCATGGAATTCCTTACCTGCCTTGAAGTTTTCAAATTTACCTAGTAAGAACTGGTAGGCATCCAAGCGACTCTCGTAGCGAATCATGGCATCTTTAGCGCGCTCATCTTGATCTTCTTCATAGACCTTTTGACTTTCCTTAAGAGCCATATTGTTGATCATAATCTGGGTATTAACCCAGGTTTCAAATTCCTTCATAAATTCTTGCTCGTAACTCATTTTTTCTCCTTATTCTAATCCACGGTAAAAGTCTGTATCAATCTCACGGTAGGGTTGGATGTCCTGAACATATTCCAAGACTCCTTGAAACTCTCCTGCTTGATCATGAACAGCTGCGTAAGTGACATGGACAAACTTTCCACGTGATTCTGACTTGAACCACATCTCGTACTTGTCTTTTTTCCCTTCACGAAGACCTTGCATAATCGCTTTGACTTTCTCCAAATATTTTGGTGGATGGCATAGTTCGACATTTCGTCCAACCTGAGACGGTGTTCGCTTGAAAATCATTTCATCTGCTGGCGTATTATCGTTATAATACTGGAAGATATCATCCTTATTAACAAAGGTAATCTCCATAGGAAGATGATTAAGGATAAGATTTGCCTGCTCAACTGATAGATAACCATTGCCAAAAGTCTGCTGACTATTTCGGTCCATCACTGCTTCCTTTTCCTTAGGTGTAAAGGTGATAGTAAACTGACCTTCTGGCGTATCAATCACTTGTTGAACCTGTCCATCTACAGTTTCTGACTGAGTTGGTTCTTCTACACTTTTCTTCTCAACAAAACTTTGACGTTCAGGAATCCATTTCTCAGACGGACGGATAATAGCATATCCATAGGCATCACTTTCCTCAGCAATCTGAATCCAGTCATCCTGGGTGAAGGATTCGAGCAGAATCATGAGGAGGATGGACTCTTCCTTGAAAATCATACTTTCAAACTCTGTCGCAAAAGCTTCAAAAGCTTCCTTTACGGTGGAAATTGGCACTTCTGGGAGCGACTTAGTTGCCACTAAGGCTGTTTGAAAGAGATCCCTAATCTGATCATCCACTCCCCACATAACTTTGGGAGGTGAATCATGCCCATAACGTTCCATGATAGGAAAAAAGAGCTCTTCCTTGCGCTGGTAGTGAATATCAAATTGACCAACAAGCCCCATCTGACGCACCAAACCCTTACGCATCTCCGCCAGCATTTCCTCGTCGTCCACAGATTCATAAGTCGAGAGCAATCTACGAACCCGAATCAAGGCAGCACGGAGGGCTAGATTTTCATCCTTAAAAACACGCACAGGATGACCTGGATGCTCTGTATCTTCAACTTCGACACCCTTAACAGCATTCTTAAAGAGATTGGCATGGACATCACAGAGCTCCATGACGTCTTCAAATGTCACACCTGAGTCAGAGTTCATCAACTCGTGCTCCATGAGAGAAATCTCGATAGCTGATACACCTGTAAAGGTTGCATCAAAACGCTCCTGAACGGATTCAGGGGAGGCTCCATTATGCAATTCTAATAAAATATCCCGTAGGATATGAATACGTTCATCTGCCATTAGTCTATTCCAATCACTTCGTAACCATTTGCTTCAAGTGTGCGCACAATCTTATCCATAGGAGTTCCCTCCAGCTTAGACCCCTGTTTGAGCGATACTTTTCGTCCGACTGTATTTCGCATCAAAGGATTTGCAAGAGGTTTAAAACCGAGTTCTACTAGGATATCTAAAACTTCTGGATGCTTGTCCACAACTTCCGCAACAGGAATAGATACATCAATGATATTGTCCATCATAACCTCCATCATATTCTCTAACAGTTTTTTCTTTTTTATTATACCACAAGGGCAAAGATTAAAAAACTAGCAGTAGAAGACTTGCTAGTTTATTTCGTATAATTTCATTATTTCTAATTATATAGACTTTTCCTAGTAAAACCTCAAAGTCTTATCCTTACCATGATCATCAGAGAAGTTTGAAAAACCAATCTATGATCTTGAAAAGAATCTTATAGAACAGTAATTGGAAGGCGAAAGAGATTAGGAACCAGAGTATTTTTATCAGACCAACAATTGGTGTTATAAAAAGAAGAGTAAAGAACCTCCAAAAAGATTTCATTCTTTATCCTCCGGCTTCATCAACCAAGTAGCTGTATCCATAAGCTTATCTACAAGAAATAATTTTCCTAAGCCAACTACTATATTTTCATCTTTCTTCATGGTTTCTGCGACTTTTATAGCCTGAGTTGTAAGAAAATAATTACCGTATGTTTTAGCCAATATTTTAATGATACCCATTTCATTCACCTTCTATGGTTTCTGCTTCCTTTCGGATTGTTTCTATATCTTCTTGATATTGCTCCTCATCATAGTTAACTAATTTGGAGAGCTCTTTTTGCAGACTTTCACCCATGGGTTTCATGGTTGCAAAGGTTAATCCTCCAGAAATGATTCCACCTAAAATAGGAATAAATTTCCCCATTCCCTTGGCCAATCCTCCTTTTGTTAAGTTAACTCCAAAAATTTTCAAAACTTTTTTCAAAATTGGGTACCAAAGTGTCTTAGTCAAAGCTTTCTGGGGAACAGTTTTCATGACCTGCTTAGCAACAGCAACACCTCCTGCTCGAAGCAAGGCAGCTGTACCATTTACCCCAAGCATGACACCAAGATATAGCAAGAGGGTATTTTGAGCATCCTCACTTAATTCATCACGAGAAGCCCAAAGGTCATCGTAACCGTAAATATATCCCAATTCTTGAGCTAATTTTAATGAAAAAGCATAAAATTGAGCTACATCTGCTGGTATGGTAATTGCCATGGCAAGACCTCCAGGTAGACCTGCTAAAACCGAGGTCCCACTGGCCAGCAAGACATTATCCATAATACAAGCATTAGCAACTCTATCTAAGATTTCCTGAGATAGCAAGCTAGAAGGACCCTGCTCCAATAATGTTGAGATATCCTTCGGATCTAATTCTTTAGAAAACTTATCCACTAAAAACTTTGAACGATCAACTTTCACAACAGGTAGTTTCACCACTTGTTCCAATACTTGCATAGCTAAATCTTGCTCAGCCATTTTAATATCTCCCTTAAATTAAATATTTACATTACCTATTATTATACCATACTATTTAAAAATTATAAAGCGTTTCCAAAGATTATTTTATCCTCCTATCTCATTTCACTTTCCCAAATTGATACTGTTTTTCTATCCTATAGCGAATCGAAGCTAGAATAGTCCAACACAACTTCTAAATTATATTTAGATGTTTGATTTGAACTTCCCAATCGATTTGTTCGAATTTTATTTTAATCTAATACAATACAAAAAAGAGGGTTGGCCCTCTTTCTTATTTCTTATCCAGATTGCGTAACATTTCGTCAATCTTGTTTCCATACTCGATGGATTCGTCTTTGACGAAGGTCAAGTCTGGAATTTTATACAATTTCAAATTGTGACCAAGCTCACGTTTGATAGTTCCGGTTGCTTTTTCAAGCCCGATTTGAGCTTTTTGGTTATCCGAAGCAAGATTACTCAAAATGGTGTAGTAAACCTTAGCTACAGACAAGTCACCTAGCATCTGAACATCTGTGATGGTCACTCCTTGGACACGAGGATCACGGACTTTCTTTTGTAAAATCTCATTGACTTCACGCTTGATTTCCATGCCTACACGATCCGTACGGAAATGATTTGCCATGCTTTTTTCCTTTCTCTCAATTGAACCAAAAGCTAGGCCAGCAGACCTAGCTTTGCCTAGTAGATAGAGGAACTAGAGCCATTTGAATCTAGGAAACAAGCCTTAGATAGAACTACGGGTTCATCAAGGCGCTGTTGACGACGAGTCAAATGAGCTATCGTTTCTCTATTATCGTTTGATTTCTTCCATGATATAAGCTTCAATCACATCATCCATCTTAAGATCATTGTAGCCATCAATCATGAGACCACCTTCACGGCCGTTTGTAACTTCTTTAACGTCATCTTTATAGTGTTTCAAACTAGCTAGAGCGCCATCGTAAATAACAACACCATCACGGATAACACGGACTTTAGAGTCACGGGTAACTTTACCACTGGTAACCATGAATCCTCCGATTGTTCCCACTTTAGATACCTTGAAGGTTTCTCGGATGATCGCTTCACCGATAACTTTTTCTTTAAATTCTGGGTCAAGCATCCCTTTCATAGCTTCTTCCATCTCTTCGATCACCTTGTAGATGATGCTGTGGAGACGGATTTCTACATCGTCAGCTTCTGCTTGTTGACGAGCTTGTGGTGTAGGGCGTACGTTGAAACCAACGATAAAGGCATTTGAAGCCTCGGCAAGAGTCACGTCAGATTCGTTGATGGCACCGACAGCTGCATGGACGATAGTAACTTTCACGCCCTCAACATCAATTTTTTGAAGTGAGGCAGAAAGTGCTTCAACAGAACCTTGTACGTCTGCTTTGATAATGACGTTAACTGACTTGAGTTCGCCAGCTTTAAGGGTATCAAAGAGATTTTCAAGGCTGACACGTTGTGTAGCTTGACGTTGCTTCATAAGAGCACGTTTAGCACGTTCTTCACCAGCTGCACGAGCTGATTTTTCATCTTCGTAAACGGCAAAGTGGTCACCCGCCATTGGCGCTTCGTTCAAACCAGTGATCGATACTGGTGTTGATGGTCCTGCAACCTTCACACGACGTCCAAGGTCGTTGGTCATGGCACGGACACGTCCGAAGGTATTTCCGACAACGATTGGATCTTGAACGTTCAAAGTACCTTGTTGAACAAGGAGGGTTGCAACCGCACCTTTACCTTTATCCAAACGAGCTTCGATAACAGTACCGATGGCACGAACTGTTGGGTCTGCTTTGAGTTCTTGGATTTCAGCCACAAGAAGGACAGTTTCCAAGAGTTCATCGATATTTTGGTTGAACTTGGCTGAGATTTCTACAAACTCAGAATCTCCACCCCAGGCAGTTGACATAACACCATGTTCAGCCAATTCACCGATCACACGTTCTGGGTTGGCACCTGGTTTATCGATTTTATTGATAGCTACGATGATTGGAACATTAGCTGCTTTTGAGTGGTTGATGGCTTCGATAGTCTGTGGCATAACCCCATCATCTGCCGCTACGACCAAGATAGTAATATCGGTAACAGATGCACCACGCGCACGCATAGATGTAAAGGCCGCGTGTCCTGGTGTATCAAGGAAGGTAATCTTCTTGCCATTTTCAACGATTTGGTAGGCACCGATATGCTGAGTGATTCCACCTGCTTCACCTGTCGCAACACGAGAGTTACGAAGGGTATCTAGGAGTGTTGTCTTACCATGGTCAACGTGTCCCATGATGGTAACAACTGGTGGACGCTCTACGAGTTCATCTTCATTGAGATAACCATCTTCAGCGAAGAAACGTTCGATATCAGCATTGTCCACTTCAACCTTTTGTTTCGCATCAATACCGTAATCGACCATGAGGAGTTCGATTGTTTCACCGTCTAAGGATTGGTTTTGTGTCGCCATCACGCCCATCATGAAGAGTTTCTTAACAATCTCAGCTGGTTCGCGCTTGATACGTTTTGCAATTTCCGCGACGGTCATACCATCTGTATATTCAAATTCTGTTGGCAATTCATGGAACTTACGCTCTGTAACAGGTTTTGGTGCCTGATTACGGTTATTTTTGTTATTGCCTTTTTTATTCTTTTTGTTATTGTTCCAGTTACTATTTCTTTGATTTCTCACTTGATTTTGACTACTTCGATTCTTTTGTTGTTTTCTAGGACCATCTTCTTCGTGATCGAAATCATCACGTTCTTTGTCTGGTCGGGCTTGTTTCTTACGACGTGTATCCACTACAGGTTCTTTAGCTGCAGGAGCTACTTCAACTACTGGTTGAACTTGCTGTACTTGTTCAGCCAATTTAGCAGCTTCTTCAAAGATTTCTTCAGGCTCCTTGCGTTTGTTTGCTTGAGCCAAGGCTTCTTTAGCTGCTTGAGTTTGCTTGAAGCGTTCCTCACTTGAACGAGCATATTCTGCATTTTGCTCTGCCTTTAGAGCAGCTGCACGGGCTTTAAAGTCAATACGTGGTCCTGCTTGATTTGGACGTTTGTCCTCTTGCTTGCGGCGATCATTTCCACGATTTTGCTGACCTTGCTGTTTCTTAGCTTGGTCATTAAAGCGACGATTGTCGCGATTGCCTTGACCTTGTTTACCACCATTACGGTCATCATTTTTTTGACGATTTCCATTTTGTTGGTGGTCACGGTTATTGCCCTTATTTTGCTTGCGTCGTTCAGCCTGCTCTTTTGCACGTGCTTCACGCTCAGCCTTAAAGTTTCGACTCTGCGGTTTTGCTGGTGCCACTTTTTCCTCTTTAGGGGCAACAGCTGCTGCTGGTTTTGCCTCTTCCTTAGCTACAGCTGGTTTAGCTGGCTCAGATTTTTCGGCTTTCTTTTCTGTACTTGCTTTTGGTTCTGCAGGTTTTGCTTCTACTTTCGGAGCAGCAGACTTAAAGCTGGCAGCGATTTTTGCAGCGACAGCTTCTTCCACACTTGATGAGTGGCTTTTCACATCCAAGCCCAACTCTTTTGCACGCGCTACAACTTCCTTACTTTCTTTTCCAAGTTCTTTTGCGATTTCGTACAATCTTTTCTTAGACAAATCATGTCCTCCTCTTCTATTCCATAAGAGACCTCATTTTCTTTGTAAATCCAGCATCTGTCACAGCCAAAACCTTTCTTGATTTTCCGACTGCTATGCTTAATTCCAGTGTTGAAAACACGGTAATAACTTCTACTTGATAATAATGACTTTTATCCTGAATCTTCTTGGTCAAGTTGGGACCAGCATCATGAGCTAGAAATACTAGCTTTACTTTCTGGTCTTGAATGGCCTTGACAACCATTTCTTCACCCGAGATGATTTTCCCTGCTCTTTGAGCAAGTCCCAAGAGATTGGTAATTTTTTGCTTATTCAAGTCCTAACTCTCTTCTTTTTACTTTGTGATCAACATAGGCGATCAACTCGTCATAAAAGCTTTCTTCGACTTCTATGTTAAAGCTACGGTTAAAGACTTTTTTCTTTTTGGCCTCAAGGGCTTCTGCATTGTCTAGCTTGATATAAGCGCCACGACCATTAGCCTTGCCTGTCGGGTCGATAAAGACCTGTCCTTCTTTGTTCTTGACAATACGGAGTAAATCGCGTTTATCAATCACTTGGTTGGAAACAACAGACTTGCGCAAAGGGATTTTTCTAGTTTTCATCCTTCCCTCCTCTGATCAGCTTTTATTCTTCTACCAATTCGTCTGTTTCTACCTGGTCAGCTTCTTCTGCTGCTTCCATGGCTTCAAACTCACTTGCAGACTTGATATCGATACGATATCCTGTCAAATGAGCTGCCAAACGAACGTTTTGTCCACGACGACCGATCGCAAGAGAAAGCTTGTTATCTGGCACAACGACCAAGGCACGTTTGCTGTCGTTTTCATCAAAGATAACTTGATCAACTTCTGCAGGAGCAATGGCATTGTAGATAAATTCAGCTGGATCTGCTACCCACTCGATAACATCGATGTTTTCTTCGATTGGAACCATACGATCGCTCTTAGCATCGTAGCGAGCTGGGTGGAATTTGCTAGTAATTTTCTTGATGTTAGCACCACCACGTCCAACGATTGTACCAATAGCATCCACGTTTGGATTGTGGCTACGAACTGCAACCTTAGTACGGTCGCCAGCTTCACGAGCCACGCTCATAATCTCAACAGTTCCGTCATAGACCTCAGGAATTTCTTGTTCCATCAAACGTTTGATCATTTCTGGATGGCTACGGCTCACAAAGACGTTCACACCACGAGGGTTGTCTTCAACCTTGTAAACATAGACTTCAATACGATCATGAGAAGCAAAAACTTCTCCAGGGATTTGGTCTTGTTTTGACAATTGTGCTTCGATGCTGCCAAGGTTGACATAGATAAAGCGATTGTCAAAACGTTCTACCGTACCAGACATGATTTCTTGCTCATGCTCTTTGTAAGTATTGTAGGTAATGGCACGTGTTTGCTTGCGCATTTTTTCCATGATGGTTTGTTTGGCAGATTGAGCTGCTACACGACCAAACTCACCTGGTGCTTCTTCAAATTTAATCTTGTCCCCAAGCTCGTAAGCTGAGTTAATGGCAAGAGCATCTTTTAAGCTGATTTCCAAACGGCTATCAAATACTTCATCAACTACTTCACGAACAGTATAAACTGTAAAGTCACCTGTCTTTTCGTTGAAATCAATGGCTACGCTGTCTGATTGACCATAGCGTCTGCGATAGGCTGAACGAAGTGATTCCACCACTGCATCAATGATGTCTTCTTTTTTGATTCCCTTGTCTTCTTCCAAAATGCGGAAGGCCTCTAGCATTTCTTTACTCATCTTCTATTCACTTTTGAATCTTCAAAAGCTTCCTTTCTTTTACTATAATTTTACTGCTAAACGTGCTTTTGACACCAAACTGTATGGGATTTGGACCGTTTTCTTACGTGTCTTGTCCATATATTCCATAGTCAACTCATCCTCTTCAAAGGTTAGCAAGGTTCCTTCAAAGACCTTTTGCTTATCGATGGCTTGGTAAAGTCCAACATGGATGTATTTCCCAACCGCTCCAGCGACTGCTTCCTTGGTTTTCAAAGGACGTTCCAAGCCTGGGCTGGTGATTTCTAGGAAATATTGTTCTGGGAAGGGATCTGGCTTGATAGTATCTAGGACAGGACTGATAATCTCTGTCAAGTCCGCTGTGTCGTTCAAGGTAATTCCCTCTGGTTTATCTACAAAAATACTAAGAATCATGTCACTGCCAATCTTTCCGTACTCGATATCCACGAGTTCAAAGGGAGCTTCAATGACAGGTTCTACGACTTCTCTGACTAATTCTACGATAGTTGCGATTGCGTCCACCTCCTCATAAGCAAGAGGCGAAGATATTTCCCCGCCTCACTTTCTCATATTCTTACTTACAGTATAGCACTTTTGACTACTTATGTAAAGTATAAGCACTCAGAAGGCTTGATTTTAAGCTTTTTCTTAAAATTCTGCCTCAACTCGATAGATGACCTGACCCTTACTTGAGAATTTTTCTTCATATTCTGTCATGACATTGCCTTCAAAGTCGCTGGCGTGCAAATCCAACCAAACGCCATTGAGCTTCATGCCGTATTGAGAAAAACTCACTAGGCTATATTCAAATAAGCCACGGTTATCTGTCTTGAAATGAATCTCACCGTGTTCAGGCAAGATACGCTTGAAGGTATCCAAGAAACTCTTATAGGTTAGACGACGCTTTTCATGGCGCTTTTTAGGCCACGGATCTGAAAAGTTTAGGTACAAGCGATCAATCTCACCATCTTCAAAGTAGTCGGTCAAATCAGAACCATCAACCCACAACAACTTAATATTGGGTACAGAGATTTCCAAAACCTTGTCCAAGGCATAACTCAAAACAGACTTTTGAATATCAATCCCGATATAGTTGATATTAGGGTTTTGCTTGGCCATACCTGTCACAAAAGCACCCTTACCACTACCAACCTCAACATGGATAGGATTGTCATTTCCAAAGAGGTCTCGCCATTTTCCTTTGGCTTCTAAAGGATTTAAGACAACATACTGAGGATTAGCCTCTAGTAATTCTGTTGCCCCTTTACGATTTCTAACTCTCATCTCTTCTTTCCATACTTGTCACGGAAGATGCGCAAGGCATAAATCTCCCGATTGACATTTTCTAGATCTTCATTTGTATAATATTTGGCAATCTGGCTCAAGAAGGATAACTGAGCATACCAAAATAGTTTGTTGATGACTGTTTGGTTGTATTTGTAACCGTAATAAGTCAACCACTCTTTCCACTGATAGTCTGGAATATAGTGACATAGCATATGCGCTACATCAAACATGCGATCCGTTAAGCGAACGGAATCCCAATCCACTAAATAAACAAGACCGCTCTCTGTCTCAATCCAATTACTATGTCGTACATCTCCATGAACGATCGTTGCATAATCTTCCCTAAAGTTTGGCAAACTTCCTCGCAAATCCTCTACTACCATTCTTAGATATTGATTGTTCTTCAAGGATTCTGGAGCATCTTTTAACCAAGCCTGAAGCAAGTCAAAAGGTGTTTCTAAAGAATAGCCCAAACGAGTCAATTGCGTCATCAAAGGACGCGAACGATGCAAGCGGCTCAAAATATTGATAATCTGCTTGCGATTCATATCATAAGGGGTCAAAATTTTACCATTCAACCATTCTTGGGCACACATATCACGCCCATCCGATAAACGGCGAGTCCATAATAATTGAGGAGCGATTTGTTCCTTGGCTAAACCAGGTAGGATTGGAGAGGTGTTCATTTTAATAAAGACGCGCTTCCCATCAGGGTAGCTTCCCATATAAGCTTTTCCGCTTTTCCCAGGTATAGGGGTCAGCGTTAGCTCAATATCACCCAAGTCCATTTCTTTCCTCCGTATAAAGTTTCCTTACTATTCTACTAGTTTTTAGCTTATTCGTCAACCAGTCCAGACCTGATTCTCAAATAAAAGCCTCTGGGGTGGTTTGGGTTATCATTATAGAAAGAAAAAGGTAAGCACAATCTCCTACTTACCTTTCATGATTTTTATAAATAAAATAAGAGTGGCCAACTGTTGTAAAACATATGGACTAGAGTAGAAACCCATAGGTTTTGGCTCTTTTTATAAGCAAAGCCCAGCAACAAGCCCCCAAGTAGATAAAAAATAAACGAAGGGACATTAGAAGGTCCATGCATGAAAGAAAAAAGAGAGGAAGTTAGAACAAGTCCTAACCAAGAATTTTCAAATATAGCCCCCTGAAGAAGTCCCCTGAAAATGAGTTCCTCCTGGATTGGTCCAAAAACTGAGGTAGTCAAAATCAAAGACAGAGAAATTCCTTTGCTGACTTCCGCTAAGTGTTGAACTCCTGCGCCAGAAGAAACAGCGAAGAAACGAATATAAACTAGCGTCTCAAACACACTTAGAATAAAGATTCCAATGAACAGCAAAACTTGTTTCTTACTTAACATCCCAAAAGAAATCATTTCAAACTTTCTAGCATAAGCAACACTCAGCGAGGTTACTAGGAGACTTACAATAATCAATGCAGATTCATTTTGAAAAAAATCTCCATGGTTAATCGTATAAGGGACTGTAATGACGATTATTAGTACTAAAAATCCAAAACAAAAGGCATGAAATTTATCAAAAAACTCCATCAAATTATCCTCCTCAACAAACAGACTTCCTACAAGTCATCCTTTAGTTCTAGCCTTTCCAAAACAAACCATTTTAACAACCAAAATCCGACCACATAGCCAGCCCCTAAGAATATAGCTATTAAAGCTAACATGGGATTCAGGAAATAAAAAACCACCACAGATACAAAGGTTAGCACAAAAACATTAAAGGCAATGGTGTCAGAAGCCAAGTCTAGAATATAGGGCGTCAACCAGTCTAAGGTTTTTGAATCTAAGAAAAATAAGTGTTTATACATGATGACCTCCTCTATGGCTGAAAAGCAAGCCTTTGGTTTTTTTACCCCAAGACCCTATGTAGAAAAGTGAGCAAAAATGGTAAGTTTGCGATGATATTATTGATGATATGAATCGTATAAGAAGGATAGATAGTCTTGGTATAGCGTGTCAAATAACCAAATATACACCCAACTGCTGTATAAACCAGAAGGTCTAGTAGACTAGGAAAGCTTGAAAAATGAGGTAAGGCGAACAAAATCGACGGAAATAGAATATCCAGTCCCCATCTTGAATTCTTAAAGAAGGCATGTTGAAGCAGTCCCCTACATACCAATTCTTCCATCAGAGGCCCTAGTACTATTAAGGTTAGGTAAACTCCGAACTCTGCAAAATTGGTCTCACTATAGGCAATAAATAAATTCCAACCTTCGTTTGTCCCCTGAACGTGTTTAGCTGTCAGATAGTTAAAGCAGATAAGTACGACAGCTGTTAACACCGTCAGAACAGAATAACTCAGCCACTTTTTCCTAGGGATACAAAAGAGATAAGCATGACCCAACCTGATCAAAATCCAAACCATCAGGCCGATAAAGAGAATGCTGATGATGTTTCGAATCCAGATGACATTTCCTACCCAAGACGAGAACTCCCAATAATTTCTCCAAAATTGGGTTGTCCAAAACAATCCGAAAAACAAAAATAAATAAGAAAGGACTGCACTCGTTTTGAAAAGAATAGAATATTTTTTCATAGAAACTCCCTAATAGCTTTGCTATCGTAGCTGCCACCAATTATCATTTATACTCTTCGAAAATCAAATTCAAACTACGTCATCGTCGCCTTACCGTACTCAAGTACAGCTTGCGGCTAGCGTCCTAGTTTGCTCTTTGATTTTCATTGAGTATTAATCCTCTATCATTCAGTCTCGGTAGCTATCACCATGACTTTGATAAGCCAATACATCTACCCTTGTATACTTTTGTTGCTGTTAAAAACTTTATATTTTTCATCATCTAGGCAGTCAATTCTTTTCAAAATGATAGACCAACATCTTTTTTCTACCTAATCATTTTATAATACTTGATAGTCTCGCTGAAAAGTTGTGGCAGATACCACTCTATGATTTGTGAGGTCAAGATAATCTCCTGGATAGCCAAGGACATACATACTATAACCAGCAAAACCTCCTCCTGCCGTTCCGACTAGTCCAATTTTGAGATTGGTTACAAGGGAAGACTGAAGCCCTGCCATTAAAATTCGAACATGATTGTCTAGCCATACTATGTAATTCTTTTGCAATGCGTCTTCTACCCAACCTGGTTTAGGAGTATCTTTACCAATTTCCCAAACTTCTACTATTTGATTTTTATATTTTGCTTGCATCTTTTTAAT
The DNA here is from genome assembly GCF_001812125.1 of Streptococcus sp. HMSC071D03. Lineage (NCBI taxonomy): Bacteria > Bacillati > Bacillota > Bacilli > Lactobacillales > Streptococcaceae > Streptococcus > Streptococcus sp. HMSC071D03. The sequence continues at coordinate 25,584 of NZ_KV807720.1, read as the reverse complement.
CTTTCTTTTAAGACTCTCACAGAGTTTTTATATTCTTCTTGCCTGGTCTATGTTTTAGCAGACTATAGATCGTAACAGGAGTACTTACCAGTACAAGAACATGTCTCCAGAGTTCAGTTGAAATCATGAGTACTCTTATACAAAGAACAAGAGATAGCAATATTATTACAACTCGGGCAAAGCAATCTAAAAAATACACATACTTTTTCATAGGATTCCTCCATCTATTGATTTCACATCTACTAGGTCAGTTCTATAGTCACTATGATGCTAACTGACCATGCTTGATCTGCCTTTGTAAATTTAACCATTGTCAACTACTAGAAGAATGATAAACAATTGTAACAAATATGGACTAAAATAGGCACCGATAGATTTTGAGTCTTTTTATAAGCAAAGCCCAGCACCAAACCTCCAAATAGATAATAGAAAATGATCCATTCTAGACCTATAAAACTTCTATGTTCAAGATTCAAAGTGGCTTTTTCTCCATTTTTTTATTGAACTGAATGAAGATATAAACCGAAGCAAAGTATGCTAGTGCATCCATTACATAATACCACTCATTTCCTCTAAGCGGATAAAGACAGGTTTGCATGATTACATACAAGATGACAATCGTAACTATTTTTTTCGCCATAAGAATCACTCCTTTATTTCATTTTAGAATTAGTATCCTTGTAACTTTTACACACTCAGTATAGCACTGCTTTTTTAGGTTTTGCATCCAAATCTTAAACGGTCATCAAAAACTCTTAAATTACAAGAACTTCTCTTAAAAAAGACCAGCAGTCTGAAAACACTGCATGTAAGTTCTTTTTGTGAGCTTACTTTTTATAATACTTCAAGCCCCAAATGAGCAGCAGCATGATGAATAAGCAGAGAACAGAAGCAATATAACCAATCAGTTGTTGATAGGATTCTGCCGCCGTCATACCTCTATACAAACCGATAATAGACATAAAACCTGTCAATCCGATGAACATGAGTTGATTGGTTCTCGGATTGACCAACTCATCATCTTCAAACTTTCTCACTCTCATTTCCCTAGTGAGGTAAACAATTACCAAAATAGAAGCCAAGTTAACAACTACTAAAAGCAATTGAAAAACTAAGGAAAATTGCAAAAACTGACGAGAGAGAAATAAATAAGTAGAGATCAGTACAGGTAACTGACCTAGGAACAATCTAGCTAGGAAGATGTTTCGTTTTTTTGAAAGAAAAGTTTTCATTTCTTTACTCCTTTCTTTTTAATGATAGCAAAATAGATCATAACTGCAATCAGATAGGCTATGGTATAAAATAAATGATACCAATTACTCTCCCCAAGCGGAGACATGATTAGATACAAGATGAAAATGACAAGTATTTTTTGCTTCATAAGATTTCCTCCTAAATGTGTGCTTTATTTCAGTTGAGCTATATCCTTTACACTGCTAGTATAGCACTCCTTTTGACCTTAATTCTCCCAAATCATAAATGGTCATCAAAACCTCCTAAATTGTAGAAAAAATGAAAAAAGCAAGCACGGAAAATATGCTTGCCCTAATAAAACGTAACAAATCAAAACGCACTCATCTTTGCTTCCCTTTTTTCTGATACATTCTCATGATAGCTAAGAGGATAAAGGCTACCCAGCTTGCTAAAACTAGAAGGGTGAGGCCTGTATGTAGGATTTCAGGTGTCCTCTCTATTCGGCTGATGAGACGGACTAAGGACACCACTGCCATCTGAATGAGGAGCAAAGATTCTGCCCTAACCAATGATGTCTGCTGATTTTCAACTGCATGTAGAAAGGCTGGTAGCAAGACACAAGTTGCAACAATTATAATCAGATTAGCTCCTGTACCTTCTCCCTCATTGACTAGAGAAAACATGAGAAGATTGGATAGGATGATCAGTACAGAACAAGCTATAAAATAAGATTTCTGGTTCATTTATTTTTCCTCGTATATTATAAAAAGTCAGGCTGGATAAGGATAAATAGTTGCAATGTTTTTCAACCTAAAATGCCAAGGTCCTCTTGTTCACACATTCTCTAATCAGAACTTGACAGCAAATGAAGCGCCAAAACCTGACGAAAGACTTGATCTTGACAGGTGGTATTGAGACTGGCATTGGGATAACTTTCCACAATCTTCATGACGGTATAGAGACCAACCCCTCTCTCCTCCCCTTTAGAACTTGCTCCAAAGGAGAAGATTTCAGAAATATTGATGCTCTCTTCTTTGATGGAGTTTTCAATGATAAAGGTCTCCTGTGCTCCATTTTTTAAAAAGGCAATTGAAACATGAGGTTGACTAGCCTCTACACTAGCTTCAATAGCATTGTCACAAAGGATAGACACAATAGTCAGAAAATCAAGCAAGCTCATCCCCTCGACCTGAATCTCCTCAGGAACTTCGACATTAAAGATAATCTTCTTATCCCTAGCTTTTAGAAATTTCCCTGCTAGAAGACTTTTGAGGGCTTTATCACGAATATTTACCAATCGACCAAGGTCATATTTATTGTCATGTAATTTCTCACTGGAATCCTTTAAGACCGAGTCGTAGACCTCTTTTATCTGCTCCATATCCTCCTCTTCAATGCCCAGACGTAAACTGGTCAAGAGGTTGGTGTAGTCATGGCGAAAGCTCCGGACTTCCTTGTAAAGTTCCTCTATATGCCGACTATAACGTTCCATATCTCTGTAGCGCAAGGCCTGCTCTTGGTCCAGTCTCTCATGGAGTTTGTCCTTCAAATAGGTATCCAATTTCTTGATAATCCCCATAAAAAAGAGCAGGTAAAAGACTAGGATGAGATGGCGAACAGTCTTTGATTGGATATCGTATGCATATTCAAAGTAAGACAGACTTTCCATAACTAGAAAGTAAGCCCCCATTATCCAGTTAATCGTAGTCAGGGACTTTTGAAAACTTTTATCGAGAATCTCCTTTCTCAAGCTAGTGAAATCATAGTCCAACCATTTCAAAAAGACTAATACTATGGAGTAAACGAATATCATAATCAACAAAAAGACAAGATTTCCATCTCCATCTACAATCCCTTTCCCAAAAAACGGAAACACAAAATAGGAGAGACTTCTGTAAAAGATATCCATCAATACAATTGGAAAGAGACCATAAAAGAAAAGGAGTCTTTTAGAAAGCCCTCTTAACAATAAGAAAGACAAGCTGAGGCCGAACAAGGGTTCTATAAAGTATGACAGATAGTCAGCCAAGACTAAATAATTAAAAGTTGTAACAATTGCTGCTAGAAGAAATTTTAGAAGAAAGGCCTTAAAAATTCTATCGAAAGTGAGACTAATTCCATCTACCTTAAAGAACATGATAATTTCTAGCCCAATAATAGCTAGTGAATACAATATCATCCAAAAAATATACATAAATTCTCCTCACTCAGTGTAAGTTATTGATAGCCTCAGACACTTCCCTGATCTTATAACGCGCGATCAGGCAACTTCCACCATTGGGAAAGTAAAGCAGTTTTTCTTTCTTATCCAAACGAACTACATTGGCAGGATTGATGAGAAAAGAGCGATGGCACTGCAAGAGACGGGGTTCCTGCTTGAAAACCTCCTCTAAACTCGCTGTAAATTCCAGTCTGTCTGTCTTGGTATAGAGGATAACACGATGGGGTCTTGGGGATGTTTCGAGATAGTAAACCTCTTTAAAAGGATACTGGAATTGAGCAAATTTTGATTTAAAGTAAAAGCAATCGTCCGCCAGACTTTTACTATCTTGACTATTGGCATAGAGGAGGGCTGTCTCGATACGAGATTCAAACTCCTCTGCCGACAAGGCCTTATCAATGTAGTCCAAAGCTGAAACTTGGTAGCGAAAAGACAGGGGCATAAACTCTGAGTGAGTCGTCACAAAGACAATCAGGGCATAAGGATCCCGATCCCGAATCTTTCTAGCCACTTCCAGACCCTTCATCTCTTCGTTTCGAATCTCAATGTCCAAAAAGAAAAGCTGATGCGCCCCCTTCTCATGCACCTCTGCCAGCAGTTGGTCTGGCTTGCCAAAAACTTCAAAAGAACTGGGAATGATACTCTGTTTTTTCAAAAGTTTTTCAATCGTCGTTTCAATTCTTGCTTGTTGGGAAAAATCATCTTCTAAAACAAAAATTCTCATCTTCTTACTCTCCTTCTTTCAACCATTTTTGGCGAATTTCTCTATAACGACGTCTGGAATACTGAACAGCATATCGACCTTCTTCTCCAAGAAAAAGAGTCTTTGATTGGAGTTCCATGGATTTTACTCGTTCAAGGTTGACCAGACAATTCCGATGACATCTCGTTAAGGTTTCCCCATATTGTTTCTCAAGCTTGCTTAAATTTTGAAACAGATCAAAGCTAGCGTATTCTGTAACAATCTGCACGGTATGGGCTTTACTTGGATGCGTTTGGATGTAGTAGATATCCTTTATGTTTAATTTGAAAATTTCTTTCTCTTTTTGGATGATGATATAGTTCATGGATAAAACCTCCTGAAGAGAGGATACCATAAGTCTAGCAACTAATTTTCACCAAATCCTAAACGGTCCTCAAAAATTCCTAAAGTGTTGAATTTTTTACTAAATAACCATGATAACCTTACAACTATTTTATCATAAAATCCCGCTATTACCATTCAGGAAATTTCAATGACAATTAAAGATTTGTAGATAAAAAAAGAGTAAAAAGTGATAGGCTATGATTAGAAAGACAAAGGCTTAAAACAACTTTAAAACCATCACAAAGGAGGAATTCTCATGACAGAAACAGACCCAATCAAAAGAGCTCAGACACTGATAACTGAGTTAAACAAAGCCTACCAAGTCTGCAAACAGGCAACAACTGACGATGTCCGTTTCCAGGAGCAACTGGACAATATCCTCTGCTTTCTCTCTAAAGCTGAGACAGTGGATAATCGATTCTTGATTGAGCTGGAAAAATTTTACCAAACTTCCAGTCTTCTCATGGGCCTCAGTGCTCTCAATCCAGACGCTCCTACTCGCGCCGCTTGGAGAGCCTATGACCGCTTCCACTTTGACCAAGTCAAGACCAAGTTAAGTCTCTACGGGCCAACCCTTATCTTGTAATAGTCTTTAAAATCTTTTCAAACCATGTTAGCCTTAAAACTAGGTTTTGAGTAACCTGCGGCTAGCTTCCTGGCTTGCTCCTTGGTATTCATTGAAGTTACGTAAATAAAAATGGCGGTGGGACAGAAATCGATAGACAAA
>NZ_KV807720.1:0-20255 GCF_001812125.1 Streptococcus sp. HMSC071D03 | reverse complement strand
TGATTGCTAATAAAAAGTGAGGTCGGGATCTTTTGTCCCAACCTCATTTTTTTCTAACCTTATAAGATTTAATCCTGCATCTGGCGTTTCACCTGATAAGGGAGATACAAAATTTGTAAGACCAATCCAGCTCCAAGGAGAGCTAAAAGGGCTAGTTTTTCTTGGAGGGTAATCAACCCAACTAGCAGTTGAACCAATAAAACAAAACCAGTCAATCCTCGGACAACTGCCTGTAACCCTTTTTCCTTTTGTCCCTTGTTTAGCGGGAAAAGTTGGGTCAAATATTGGTAATCAAAGGCATGATAGAGGGCCAGCAACTGAAAGAGCAAGAGATAGTTAAATAAAACCACTACTGCTGCGGCTATCCAAGCTTGCTCGATAAAGATCAACGCCAGCAAGGATAGGAAGAGGAGACGAAGGCTGAGGGCAAAGAGGTCTCCATTTCGCAGATAAGAACGAAGATAGAGGTTCTGCCAGATCTTGCTCGGCACCTTCTGAACAACTTTAAGAATAAAGTCTAGATAGGCACGACGCTTGACGCTGTTTGAAATTCCCTTGACTTGGGTAAAGAGGGCAAAGAAGCGAAGCAAGAACTGCTTGCGTTTACTTTCTTGGGCAATCACATAGTCCCAGTCAAGATGATTTGCACTAAAAAACTTGCCAGCCTTTTTCTGAAACAGGAAATATTTCCCGACTCCCAAAAGAAGAACATAAACACCAAAAACTCCTAAGCCCAAGCCCATGGCTAAAAATAGAGGGGCAAAAAGAAGCAAAAAGAGAGTCTGTACACTAACCCAAAAGATGAAGGAAACTAGGCTGTGCTTTTGGATATGTTCTCTTACTTCTTCTTCAGCTACTAAGAGAAAGAGCTTATCAGGCGCTTCCACATAGGTCGCTATCCCACCCCAAAGTAAGAGTAAAACAGAGACAATCCCAATTAAACCTAGGATTGGTAAGTGATTCTCAGGAAAATGCTGGAGCAGTTGACTATACTGATAGGCTAGAAAACCTACCAAGACCAGTAAAAACAAGACAAAATGGTCATTGAGCACATAGCGCAGATAACCGACACACTCTTTACGAAATGCCTGCTTTCGCTTTAGAAACAAGTCTTTCATCGGTCCTCCTCTTTGGTCAAAGCCAAATAGATATCATTGAGACTTGCTTGAGGCATAGCAAAAGCTTGTCTCAACTCTTCAAGATCCCCTTTAGCTCTCACTTGACCTTTGTGAAGAATAACAAAAGAATCACACATTTTTTCAGCAGATTCAAGAACGTGGGTACTCATGAGGATAGACTTCCCTTTTTTCTTTTCAAGATCCAGAAGCTGAATCAAGTCAGAAATAGCCAAGGGATCAAGACCAAGGAAAGGTTCATCGACGATAAAGAGACTCGGATCCACTACAAAAGCACAGATAATCATGACCTTCTGCTTCATCCCTTTTGAAAAATGAACAGGGAACCAGTCCAATTTCTGGTCCAAACGAAACATTTTTAACAAGGATTCTACTCGCTCAAAAGCTACTTTCTGCTCAATACCATAAGCCATAGCAACCGTCTCGATATGTTCTCTGAGAGTCAATTCCTCGTACAAACTAGGAGTTTCAGGAATGTAACCAATCTGCTGACGATATTCTCGAGGATTGTCACGTAAAGTTAGTCCGTCGATGTTTATTTCTCCACTATAAGGTGTCAAAAGTCCAATAATTTCATTGATGGTCGTTGATTTTCCTGCACCATTGAGACCAATCAAACCGACCAACTGTCCACTTTCGACTGTAAAGGACACATCTTTCAAGACAGGGACATGAACATAGCCCCCTGTCAGGTTTTTAATTTCTAACATATTTTCTCCAAATCTGGTATAATGTAGCTATATTATATCAAAATTCAATACAGTAGAGGTAGATTTTATGTCAGATTGCATTTTTTGTAAAATTATCGCAGGGGAGATTCCCGCATCAAAGGTTTACGAAGATGATCAAGTTCTTGCCTTCCTTGATATCTCACAAGTAACACCTGGTCACACCTTGGTCGTACCAAAAGAACACTACCGCAATCTTTTAGAAATGGATGCTACAAGTGCTAGCCAACTTTTCGCCCAAGTACCAAAGATTGCTCAAAAAGTCATGAAAGCTACCAAAGCTGAAGGTATGAATATCATCGCCAACTGCGAAGAAGTCGCTGGACAAACCGTTTTTCATACCCATGTCCATCTAGTTCCTCGTTATGGTGCAGATGACGACCTAAAAATTGACTTTATCGCACATGAACCAGACTTCGACAAACTTGCTCAAGTCGCTGAAACAATCAAAAACGCTTAAGGAGTCACTATGAAACTATCAAATTTACTACTTTTTGCAGGCTCTGCAGTCGGTTCATACCTCCTCGTTAAGAATCGCCAAGCTATCACTGAAGAAGTTCTAGATACTACTGATCGCGTTGAAGCCATTAAGGATGACTTGGATATCATCCAAGATAGCCTGCAAATTATCGACCAACAAAAAGAACTCATCAAGGAATATCAAAAAGATTTGACCTATAAGTTTAAAGTCTTAGAAAGGGATATCCAAACTAGACTAGCTGTGATAAAAGAAATGCAGGAACTTGAAGATAAGTAAAAAGAACCCGACGGCTCTTTTTTAAAACGTAAACAAGTTATATCCCATCAACTATACATCATAATTTAGGCAACTCATTCACCATTTCATAACCAAATCGAATGCTTTCCCAGACTTTCCGCCGTAATGAAAACACCTGAAACAGTTTGGTTTCAGGTGTTCGGAAACTTTGAGACCTAGGCTCAAAGTTTAGGTATGGAACTTCAAAGAGGTCGCTACCGTCCGTCATTACCTAAGGAAAGTCTTAAAAATCTACAAACAAAAAGAGCCCAACGGCTCTTTTTACTTTATGCTTTATTCTCCTTCAAAGGCATCCTTAATATGGTCAAAGAAGCCTTTTTTCTTTGGATTGACTTTTAGATCACCTGCAGCTGCGAATTCTTTCAAGGCTGCTTTTTGTCGTTCGTTCAAGCCTGTTGGAGTCACGACATTGACAGTAACGTATTGGTCACCAAGGGCACCACCACGAAGGCTAGGCGCACCTTTACCGCGTAGACGGAATCGTTTACCAGTCTGAGTTCCTTCTGGAATGACTAATTCTACATCACCATGGACTGTAGGAATGTCTACTGTATCACCAAGTGCTGCTTGAACAAAATTGAGATTCAAATTGTAGAAGATAGTGGTTCCTTCACGTTCAAACTTATCACTAGCTTCAACTGAAACCACCACGTACAAGTCACCATATGGTCCACCGTTAAATCCTGCTTCACCTTGACCAGCTAGGCGGATCTGTTGACCTGTTTCCACACCAGCAGGGATTTTTACGTGTACGCTATGGGCTTGTTTTTCATGACCAGTTCCATGACAGGTTGTACATGGATCTTTGATTTCTTGACCACGGCCATGACAGACATCACAGGTTACTTGGCGACGCATCATACCAAGAGGTGTTTGGGTATCAACATTGATCACACCTGAACCATGACAGCGTCCACAAGTGACTGGACTTGTTCCAGGTTTAGCACCAGACCCATTACAAGTACGACAACTTGCCTCACGATTGTATTTGACTTCCTTTTCTGTACCAAAAATAGCTTCTTCAAAAGTCAAATGAACGCGATACTGGAGGTCGTCACCTTGACGAGGGGCGTTTGGATTACGTGATGCACCGCCACCACCAAAGAAGCTTGAGAAGATATCTTCAAATCCGCCAAAGCCACCTGCTCCGTCGAAGCCTCCGAAACCGCCAGCACCACCAAAACCACCATTGGCACCAGCAGCACCATATTGATCATAGGCAGCACGTTTCTGTTCATCGCTCAAAGTTTCATAAGCTTCTTGAACTTCCTTGTACTTGTCCTCAGCACCAGGATCCTTGTTGATATCTGGGTGATATTTTTTAGATAATTTCCGATAGGCCCTCTTGATCTCATCTTGAGATGCATTTTTCGAAACGCCCAAACGGTCGTAAAATTCAGTATTGTTCATACAAGATACTAAGAGCGGACAGAAAGCGACTGAAATTTAGGAAACCCACAAGAAATCCTGATTTCTTAGACGGTTTATCTAATTTCCAAGCTTTCCGCTCGGGTTCAATTCCCCGAACACTCTTTGTCCTTTCTATTGATGTTGTAAATCAAACCTCGATGTAGGTCGGGTTCAATTCCTTTCTTTTATATTGAGTAAGAAACTTCAGAGCTCGGCTACAATTTCCCAAACACTCTTTGTTCCTTTATATAATTTTTATGTAAATCTTTAGAGGGTGTTTTCTATACTTTGCTTCACTTGATCAAACTCTTCATCTGATAGAGTAAATAACAAATCCTCTTCAGAGTACTCTTTTTTTTCTTTAAAATAGTTGTCCGTATTCTCTGCCAACCCTAAACTTAGAATCACTTTTCTTGCAAACTCTTGGTGCGCAAAGCCTATAGCCGTAATGATATTTTTATCTTGAACAACCAGTTTGGATTGGAAATTCTCACGTGGAAGAAATTCAAAATAGTCAAAGAAGTTTTGCCAAATTCCACCTGTAAATTTCGTGTCCTTCAACAAGCCTGCTTTCGCCAATAAAAGTGGCGCTTAAGAAATGGCTGCAATTAAGACATCTTGCTCACCAAGACCTCTCAAAAACGATATCAATTTTTCATCCTGTAGAGCAGGGCCAATGTTAACCATTCCTGGCAAAATCACACAAGAATACTCTTCTATACGGATTTGATCCAATGTTTTGGTCGGTTGACAGGGTAAGCCATCCTCAGATATAACTATCGAATGTTCTGAAGCCACATAATCAATTGTTACGTCAAAAGACAGGGCTAAAGTACTTGTTAAAGTGGTTATCTCATAAAGAGAAAAATTAGGATAAATGATACAAAGTACTTTTTTCATACGCAACATCCTCTATTTTACCGAAAAACAGAGGCTGGGTTGCAACCTCTGGATTTCTTCTTATCATTACGACGTTCAAAAACAAAGTCGATTATACTATGTTTTTGAACTAGTAAGGCTGAATTGAGTTTCAACTAAATTGAGCACGCCCTAACCTCTTGGTGAAAAAGATAAATCTTTCTAGAAACTAAAGTTTCTGCGTCAGATTTCCTATTTTCACTGTGAGGTTTTAACGGGCTTTGCATCTTATTTCTCCGTAAACTCTCCGTCTACGACGTCATCGCCTGCGTTTCCTGTTGCTTGTGCGCCTTCTGCTCCTGCTTGAGCTTGTTGGGCTGCTGCGGCTTGTTCGTAGAGTTTAACTGCAAGTCCTTGAGCTTTTTCGTTCAAGGCTTCAAGTTTTGCTTTCATTTCGTCCAAGTTGTTGTCTTCTTGAGCTTTCTTAAGATCATCAAGGGCAACTTGTGCAGCATCACGTTCTGCATCGAAGCCTTTACCTTCAGTTTCCTTGATAGTCTTTTCAGTCGCAAAGATAGCTTGGTCTACTTCGTTACGAAGGTCTACTTCTTCTTTACGTTTCTTATCTGCTTCAGCGTTCGCTTCAGCATCTTTCATCATGCGGTCGATTTCTTCGTCTGTCAAACCTGAGTTAGATTGGATAACAATTGTTTGTTCTTTTTGAGTTCCAAGGTCTTTGGCCTTAACAGATACGATACCGTTCTTATCGATGTCAAATGTTACTTCGATTTGTGGGATACCACGAGGTGCAGCTGGGATATCAGTCAATTGGAAGCGTCCAAGAGTCTTGTTATCTGCTGCCATTGGGCGTTCCCCTTGAAGAACGTGGATATCAACGGCTGGTTGGTTGTCTGCTGCAGTTGAGAAGACTTGTGATTTAGATGTTGGAATTGTTGTGTTGCGGTCGATGAGTTTTGTGAAGACTCCACCCATTGTTTCAATACCAAGTGACAATGGCGTTACGTCAAGAAGGACAACGTCTTTTACATCACCAGTGATCACACCACCTTGGATGGCAGCTCCCATAGCCACTACTTCGTCAGGGTTCACTGATTTGTTTGGTTCTTTACCAGTTTCAGCTTTAACAGCTTCAACAACGGCAGGGATACGAGTTGAACCACCGACAAGGATCACTTCGTCGATTTCTGACAAGCTCAAACCTGCATCTGAAAGGGCTTGGCGAACTGGAACTTTTGTACGTTCTACAAGATCACGAGTCAAATCGTCGAATTTAGCACGAGTCAAAGTCATTTCCAAGTGAAGAGGTCCAGCTTCACCAGCAGTAATAAATGGCAAGCTGATTTGAGTTGAAGTCACTCCAGAAAGGTCTTTCTTAGCTTTTTCAGCTGCGTCTTTCAAACGTTGAAGAGCCATCTTGTCAGCTGACAAGTCGATGCCGTTTTCTTTCTTGAATTCTGCTACCAAGTAGTCGATGATTTTTTGGTCAAAGTCGTCACCACCGAGTTTGTTATCCCCTGCAGTTGCCAATACGTCAAAGACACCATCACCCAATTCAAGGATAGATACGTCGAATGTACCACCACCAAGGTCAAATACCAAGATTTTTTCTTCTTTGTCTGTCTTGTCCAAACCGTAAGCAAGAGCTGCTGCAGTTGGTTCGTTGACGATACGTTCTACTTCAAGACCAGCGATTTTACCAGCGTCTTTTGTTGCTTGACGTTGAGCATCATTGAAGTAAGCTGGAACTGTGATAACTGCTTTCGTTACTTTTTCACCAAGGTATTCTTCAGCGTAACCTTTCAAGTATTGAAGGATCATAGCTGAAATTTCTTGTGGAGTGTATTCTTTTCCGTTTGCAGAGACTTTTTCAGAAGTTCCCATCTTAGATTTGATAGAGATGACTGTATCTGGATTTGTAACTGCTTGACGTTTTGCAGCGTCACCAACGATAATTTCTCCGTTTTTGAATGAGACTACAGATGGAGTTGTACGGTTCCCTTCTGGGTTTGCGATGATTTTTGATTCAGTTCCTTCAAGAACTGCTACTGCTGAGTTTGTTGTACCTAAGTCAATACCGATAATTTTAGACATGTGTTTTTCTCCTTGTTATTTTTTCTCTTTTTTCTTTTTGATACTCTTCTTAGGTGGCTGCGCCGTCAGAGCTTGACTTCGTCAATCTCTTTGACTAAACTTTGAGCCTAAGGTCTCAAAGTTTGCGCAAATAGCGCCACGGCGAAGAGTATCGCCAATGGTTCGCTTCGCTCACTATTGCAAAGCTGAATAATTTTTTATCTTTCTTCATAGTTTAGTGTCGTTTCGGACAAGGTTTTTATTATGTAAATTGCGACACGAGAAGTCGAAATTATACGCAGTAGCTGATTGGCAGTTCACTTCGCAAATGCTTGTGACCAGCCTAATCACCCTTGCGGGGGTGCGTCAACGAAATCACAGATTTCTGACTTACCGCCTAGTTATACACGACTACCATAGTCGGTCTTAGGATGCGGTCATGGAGTTTGTAACCTTTTTGGAATACTTGTGCGATGGTATCTGCTGGGTGTTCATCGTCTGCTGGGAGAGTTTGGATGGCCATATGATAGTTATGGTCAAATTCGCCATCAGCTGCGATTTCTTCGATACCTTCTTGTTTCAGAGCATGTACCAAACTTTCTTGGACCATTTCCAAGCCCTTCTTCACATCATCTGTCAACCCTTCGACGGCAAGGGCACGTTCGAGGTTATCGAGTGATGGCAAGATAGCTTTTGCCAAATCTTGGCTGCGATAGCGTTGCAAGAGTTGGCGCTCTTCGTTGGCACGGCGCTGAATGTTTTGCATTTCTGCATGGGCACGAAGGTATTTGTTTTCAAATTCCTCGGCACGTTCATTGGCCAAGTCCAATTCAGACTTTTCAGGTCTTGTTTCTTCAGCTGTTTCAACAACTTCCTCTTCTTTTACTTCTTCATTTTTAATATCTTGGGCCATTTTCGCCTCCTTTAATGATTTCAATTTTAATTCACTTCATAGTGATTACTGCTAAGATAGCGGTAAAAATCCGTCAACTTCATGGTTAGAACTCGATTGACAACATTAAGTTGATTAACCAATTGTTGATAATCCAGATTAACTGGACCTATAATCGCAAGAATTCCAAATCCACGATAGGGAATCAGGAACTTACTGCTAATCACTGCTAAGTCAGCAAGACAAGATTCTTGGCTATCCGCAACTCGGACACTTTGCATCTGGTCGCCAATCAGATTTTCTCGAATTTCCAAAGCTACCTTTTGTGGCTGATCAAAGAATTGATAGGCTGCTAGATTAGCGAAATTCAAAAGATTGACTTTCCCAGAAACCACGATATTTTCATTGAACATTTCTTTGAATATATGCTCGACGAGATCCATAACGTTATCCGTTGTTGTAAAGTAACGTTGGATAACTTGCGGAATCTCTGTCCGAATCTTGTAATGAATATCCAAAACAGTTTGATCCAGGAAACGCTCTTGAATCATGGTCTTGAGGCGATTTAAATCCTCCTGCAAGAAATTTCTCGGAATCAAAAACTGACTGGTAACTGTTCTAGACTCATCAAGCGTAAAAACTGCCAGTGCTGTATGTTGTCCAAGGACAACAATATCAAAAGCTGTCAACTTCTGCCTACTTGGTTCAACATCCAGTGCTACAACCGTACAACCACTCAAGTCTGCCAAGATTCTCGTTGCCTCTTGAAGAATATCCTCAAGTTTGAAGAATTCCTGATCAAAGGCTTTTACAATCTCATAAACTTGATTCTCAGCTAAACGGTCGAAGGATAAGGAGTGTTTGACATAGTATTGAAATCCAGCTACACTCGGCATCCGACCACTGGAAGTATGTGCCTTTTCAAGCAAACCTTGCTTTTCTAAAGCCGCCATGTCATTTCGAATGGTAGCACTACTAGAGTTGATAGACTCTTGCAAGGCTTTGGATCCAACAGGTTCGTGCGTTTTGGTAAAGATGTCAATAATCAGATTTAAAATATTCTGCTGACGTTCTGTAACCATCTCGCTACTCCTCTCTGATAGATCTTTTTAGCACTCGTAACCTCCAAGTGCTAACTCATGATTCTATTATACACCCTTAGAAAAGAATGTCAAGACAAAAACTCAAAAAATTAGCACTCTTTTACCAAGAGTGCTAAAAATCAGTCTGAGGACCTAGAAAATCATCTTACATTCTCAAGATATTTCTTTTTAAGTCTGTAAAAACTATAGATTAGATATAAAATCATGAGGGCATAAAGGGCAAAAATAAGGAAGAAAGACTGAGAGAGATTTTCGCGAAACAAGCTCATACAAATAGCTAGACCGCCAGAGATAGAAACTGTAGATGTACGAAGTCTAGATTTCACATCAGCCCATCGAAGACGATTGTCCATGAAAGATTGATCATTTAAATCTACATCACAAGTTGCTTTTCGAAAAACAGAATAAGAACAATTTTCCACAAATTCCCATCCTCTATCCTTAATACTTTGTAAATCTACCTCATTTTTTCTAAGATAGCTAGTATTCCACACACGGTAAATCACATCATCTGGTCGGCATTGGTCAAAACAGAAAAAGCCAAAACGATTCGATTTAAATTTCCAACCTTTCAAATGCATCTCATGCAAATAATCTTCTACCTTATCCAAATCAAAAATGGTAAACATTTGAAATTGTACTTTGCTATTCATTGTCTAACCTCCAAAATGGTTTTATTTATCAGATAATTCTTTCCACTTTTGACTCAATCTCCAAAAAATATAAGAAATCTGAATCGCATGGACTATCAATAAAACTCCATCGATTATAACAATCAAAAACATTTCCCAACTGAAAGAACTACCTCCAGTGACAAACTTTGTGAAAACCGGTAGTAGAGCTAAAAAGAGAAGCAAAATAGGAAGCATCCGCCTCGTTAAAATCCGTTTGACCATAGCTAACTTCCCGGCCACGTCGTTATAAATTTCAAACTCCGCATCCGACTCAATTTCAGAATGTGCTTTTCTAAAGTAGGAAAACCCATTAAAGTTTGTAATATGCTCCCAACCACAGTCTTTAAATAGTTGTAAATAGGAGGCTCTCTCTGACTTTTTCATAGGATAAAAGTCCAACTGATAAGACACCTGCTCTGGTTGGCACTTTTCAAAAGTATACTTAACCGCAACTACTAAGTTAGAGTAACTTACTTCCTTAAGTTTCCAGCCTTGAGCATGCATTTCTCTGAGATAGAGAGCCTCTCTATCATAATCCGCAATGGTAGCAATTCTATAAACAACTTTCTTTTCCATCAAAGCTCCTCCCGACTATTTCTGTAGAGCCGTTCAATACGTTTGACTTCAATTTCTAAAACTTTCTGACCCAAGTCAGTTATCTGATAAATCTTTCGTTTTTCCTCTTCTCGAACAAAGGAAATCAAACCATCTTTTTCCATCTTTGACAGGGTTCCATACATGGTCCCAGGGCTAATGGAAACCTGTGAATCTGTCATCTCTTTAACCTTTTGAGTAATACCATAGCCATGATTCTCCTTTTGCAGACAGAACAAAATATAAAAACCCGTTTCAGTCATGGGAAGATAAACCCGCCTAATCTTATCTGTTAATTCCATTTCATCAGACCTCCTATTTAGTTCGATATATCGCACCTCGTTATATAAAATATATCACACCTCGATATAAAATGCAAGAAAAAAAAGATCGTCCTCACGGACAATCTTTCTGATTTATCATTAGTAAAGATCTAGGTAATTGTCAATTTCCCATTGTGAAACGAAGGTTGCATAGCTTGCCCATTCAATTCGTTTGGCTTCAAGGAAGCTAGTGTAGATGTGTTCACCTAGAGCTGCTTTAACCACTTCGTCTTCTGTCATGGCCTTCAAAGCGTTGTGAAGAGTTGATGGAAGGTCTGTGATGCCAGCCTCTTTACGC
The DNA here is from genome assembly GCF_001812125.1 of Streptococcus sp. HMSC071D03. NCBI lineage: Bacteria > Bacillati > Bacillota > Bacilli > Lactobacillales > Streptococcaceae > Streptococcus > Streptococcus sp. HMSC071D03. The sequence goes on along the minus strand of NZ_KV807720.1, from coordinate 9,370 downwards.
TCTTCTGCAGTCATGATATAGATGTTTTCTTCGATTGGCGCTGGTGCTTCGATTTTGTTTTCAATACCGTGCAAACCAACTTCCAAAAGAACAGCCATTGCGATATATGGATTTGCCATTGGGTCTACTGAGCGCAATTCCAAACGTGTTCCCATACCACGTGTAGCTGGAACGCGGACAAGTGGTGAACGGTTACGACCAGCCCAAGCGATGTAAACAGGTGCTTCATAGCCTGGAACCAAACGTTTGTATGAGTTAACTGTCGGGTTCATGATAGCTGTGTAATTGTAAGCGTGCTTGATCAAACCACCAAGGAAATGATAGGCTGTTTCTGACAATTGCATTCCTTTTGGATCATTTGGATCAAAGAAGGCGTTGTTCCCTTCAGCATCAAACAAGGACATATTGCAGTGCATTCCTGAACCAGCGATACCAAATTTAGGTTTAGCCATAAAGGTTGCATACAAACCATGTTTACGCGCAATTGTCTTTACAACAAGTTTAAAGATTTGAATCTTGTCACAAGCACGAAGAACTTCATCGTACTTAAAGTCAATCTCATGTTGACCTACGGCAACTTCGTGGTGACTGGCTTCTACTTCAAATCCCATTTTAGTCAAGACATTTACAATCTCACGACGGGTATTATCAGCAAGGTCTGTAGGCGCCAAATCAAAGTAACCACCCTTGTCATTCACCTCAAGAGTTGGGTCTCCATTTTCATCAAGCTTGAATAGGAAGAATTCTGGTTCCGGACCAAGGTTGAATGATTTGAATCCAACTTTCTCCATGTGATGAAGAGCTCGTTTAAGATTGCTTCGAGGATCTCCAGCAAATGGCTCTCCTTCTGTTGTATAGACATCACAGATTAATCCTGCGACACTACCGTTCTCATCTCCCCAAGGGAAGACAGTCCATGTGTCCAGATCAGGGTACAAGTACATATCTGATTCATTGATACGAACAAACCCTTCAATAGAAGATCCATCAAACATAGCCTTGTTTGACAAGACCTTGTCTAGTTGTTCATCTGTAGCAGGAATTTCGACGTTTTTCATTGTTCCCAAAATATCTGAAAACATGAGACGGATAAAGGTTACATTTTTTTCCTTAACTTCACGACGAATATCTGCAGCTGTGATTGGCATGGTTTTTCTCCTTATATATGACGACTTGCGGTTGCCTAACCGCGACCAAAAGGTGATTGTTGAGAAGCAAAGCGACTTTGTTGAAGAACTTCATTCCGAAGGGCCCGACGAACCTCAGTTTGACTAACTGGTTTCTTGGCTTTCGCCTCACGTTCGGCATATTTTTTCTTGATAGCAGCAATGTTCAGACCTTCAGAGATATAGTCCTTAATCTCAAGCAACCGATCCATATCATTTAAAGAATACATCCGGCGATTACCTTCGTTTCTATCAGGCTTTATCAACTCCTGATCTTCATAATAACGAATTTGACGCGCCGAAAGATCGGTCAGCTTCATAACACTACCAATAGGGAAAACTGCCATATTGCGACGAAATTCTTTTTCCTTCATGTGCACTTCCTCTTCTTTCTGTCTATTATAGTCTAAAAAAAATCAATCGTCAATCAATAATGTTATATCTTGTGACATTATTTTGTTTTTTTCAGTAAAATGCTCCGTAAACGATCAATATCGTAATTTACAAGAATTGCTGCAAAAACACCCATAAAAGTTTCAAATACACGAGCAAACACGTACAAAACAGTCTCTCCGCTCGGAATTGATAGGGTAATAATCAACATAGCCGCAACTCCACCGATAACACCTGCCTTATTGTTCATGGCAACATTTGTCATAATGGTTAACATGGTACAAATCGGAACAACAAGAAGGGTTACCCAGAAGGCGCCATGAAAAAGATTATTTAAGAGAAAGAAAATCAGGGCATAAAAACCACCGATACTATTTCCGAGAATACGTGATGTCCCAAAGTGGACACTCTTATCAAAGTCTTCTCTTAAACTAAAAACTGCAGTAAGAGCTCCAATCTGAAGTCCTTTCCAACCAAAAAAACCAAAAATCATGAGAACTAAAAAAACAGCGATTCCTGTTTTAAACGTTCGCATCCCTAACTTAAACTTAGATTTATCAAATGTATACTTTTTAAAATAACTCATCATTTCAACTCTCTATCTCCATTTTACCATAAATTTACCTATTTTTGAGATGGGGATGCAATAAACTGCTACAAATAGAAAAAGAGAAGGGCATAAATCCTTCTCTCTTATAATCAATATTCTATTTTTAGAATAAATACATGAAAGCTAAAGTCAAGAGACTAGCAAGCAAGCCCACTCCCCAGAAGAAGAAATCGACCTTCCACTCACTCCAGGCTTGACCTTTACCTGAAAATCCACCCAACTCAAAATGGTGATGAACTGGTGTCATCCGGAAGATACGTTTTCCTCCAGTCAACTTAAAGTAGGTAACTTGCATCATGACAGATGTTGTTTCAAAAACATACACTATACCAATCAGGAGTAGCGTCCATTCTTGGTGCAGTGCCATAGAAATAGCGGCCAACATCCCTCCAAGAGCAAGACTTCCGACATCTCCCATAAAAACTTTAGCAGGCTTATGGTTAAAGACAAAGAAACCAAGAAGACCACCAATCATAGCAAGAATCACTAGGAGAATATCCAATTGGTTTTGTACATAAGCAATGACTCCATAGGCAGATAGGCTAATCACTACTGAGATACTTGCCAAGCCATCAATTCCGTCAGTCAAGTTAACAGCATTCGAAAAACCAACTAACCAGAAGAGAGCAAAGAAAATGTAAAGAACGCCTAGGTGCAATGGATACCCAAATACATTTAAAACATCCCCTCCTCTTTCATAAAAGAGATAGAAAATAACTCCTCCTATTAATTGAAGCAGGAACTTTTGTTTAGGATTAAGTCCTTCATTGATTTTACGAAAAACCTTGAGAAAATCATCAAAGAAACCAACCAATCCATATAAGACTAGGATAAAAAGAATCATCCCAGCATTATTGGTTAACTGATTCGTCGCAAGAGCAAGAACTAAACTAACTAAGACACCCGTTATAAGAAAGACGATCCCCCCCATTGTTGGGGTTCCGGCCTTAGCCTGATGTTGTTTCACGTCCTCATGCATCTGCTGACCGGTAATATGTGCCTTATGATAAAAACGGATAAAGACTGGAATTCCTACTACTGTAAGAACAAAAGCAACGACTCCAGCAAAGATAGAAACTAACATTCTAATCTCCTAATGTTATTTTTATTTTCTGTATGTTTTTTAAAGCTGTATTGGCACGAACACTTTGTTTCGTAACAGTTTGTCCAGAGCCTTCATATTCTACCTCGAGATTGAGCCATTTTGCAAAGGTTTCAACATTCTTCTTAGACCAACCATACAAGTCAGGCATCTCCTCTACCTTGTCAGAGAGTAGTAGAACTTTTTCATTAGCATCTAGATTGGTTCCTTCTGATACTGAACTTTCTTTAATTTTTGTTCCGGAACCGATAACAATTGGTTGAACAAGGTTACGTCGTAGCTCTTCAGCCAAATCTCCAGCACTATAATCCTTAGTCGCAGGCATTGCATAGTTAGTTGTTGATGTTACCTGATCCAAGTTCTTAGCTGTAGATTGAAGATTGAGAGATTCCTTCATGGCAGAAGCTCGTTCAAGAATAGGATTAGCAAATTCTCCAAACCAAGGGTTAGAAAAGTGTTCTGGCTGTTGAACTGTTACGTAAAGAATAAAATCAGGATTTTCAGAAGGATGCATGGTTACTACAGAAAAGATATAATTGGTTTTCCCAACTAAATATCCTCCGTTTTGCTCATCGGCAATTTGAGCTGTTCCAGATTTGACAGAAACAGTCTGACCAGGAACAGTAACGATTGGTTTACCGGTAAGTTTATTGTACATTGTACCATAAACAGGATCTGTACCAACCAAAATCATATTTTCTCGAGTCAGACTAGCCGCTTCTTTAGAAACAGGATTCCCTACAACCTCCCTCTGCGATTTACGAACAGTCTGATCATTTGGATCATAGAGGGCACTAATAAACTTCGGCTCTAGCATGACCCCATCATTAGCGATTGCTGTAAAGGCACGAAGCATCTGGGTCTGAGTAACAGAAATCCCTTGACCAAAAGAACTCATGGCAATACTAACGATATTGTCTTCAGGCAATTGTCCGGCATATTCATCACTCATCCCAAAACGAGTAGGAACACCAAATTTGAAACGACTGAGATAGTCTAACCAAGTGGCATCCCCCATTTTTTGCTGGAGCAAGGTCATACCGACATTACTCGAGTGATCAAAACCTTGTGAGTATGTCATTATACTTCCAGCTGATAAGCCATCATTCACATCCCAGTCCTTAATAGTTGCATCTGCTATTTTTAATTCGCTACTATTAAAGTATTCTCCACCAGGGAAGGTGTTGTTATCTATAGCTGCTGCTAAGGTCATGACCTTCATGGTTGAACCTGGTTCATAGTTACTTTGGTAAAGGATATCACGCCAGACAAAGTCCTCTGTAATCCCTTCTTTGGTATCAGCATCAAAGGTCGGTCTTTGAGTCGTGGCCAGAATTTCTCCTGTCTTGGCACTAACCAAGGTCGCAGTCATATACTTGCCTTTTAGTTTTCCTTGGAAGGCATCCATTTGACTTTCCATAAAGGACTGCAAAGGACTAGATAGGGTCGTATAGACGTCTTTCCCGTTTACGGTCTGTTGGGTGACTTGTTCTGTACCAGGAACAATATTACCTAGACGGTCTTTTTCGTATGTAATAATACCATCTGTCCCTGCCAATAAACTATTTAAGGAACTCTCGATACCAGATGTCCCAATTAGACTTTTCGTGCCATCTTCATTTTCATGTAACTGTGCTAAACCAATAAAGGATGAGGCAAATTTCCCATTTGGATAACTTCGATTTGGACTAGTCGTAAAATTAATACCCTCAACCTTAGCAGATTCTAAGTCCTGTTTAATGGACATCATATTAGCATAGGTAATCCCATTCCCTTTAGCACCAAAAGAAACCTGTTTGAGATTTGGTTGAGAGAGTTGATTTTTGACGTAAGTCTCCTCCATATCTAAGTATTTATGAAAAATTTCTGCCACTTTGTTGTACTGAGATTCTTCTACATAAAGAACATCACCATTAGCGGACTTATATTCTTTATCTATTACAGCATAAACATTATAAGAGGTCGCATCTTCTGCTATGGGAGTTCCATTACGATCATAAATGGTTCCCCTCTTAGCAGGGACTGTTCGAGTTGTTTGATGAACCTTATAAGCTTCTTTGACCAGGTCAACACCAAACTTCTTTCCCGTACCAATAATCACCGCAAAGTTAACCAAAAAAACAGCAAAGAGAATGACAGCCAAGAGACTAAGGCTTTTCCCAACTCGTCTGCGGTTTTCTAGAGGAGTTCTGCGATTCTTAATGGCAAAGTGTATGATTCTTTCTTTCCAGTTTTTCATTTACTACTCCGCCGATCGGATATTTTCATTATTTAATTGCAAATCTTGTGAATTTGCAATTCCGGTCAAACGTTCTGATCGGATTAATTCATTAACTTCTTGTTTAGCATCATCCAGCTCTGTCTTTTTCTCTTCAATCTGTGTGTTAACAGTTGTCAAATCATTCTGGACCTGCAAAAGTTTAGTCTGCATATAGACTACACTGATTGCTAAGACAAGGGCTGTGATGGCAATTGAAAGGTAAAAGGCCTTTTCAACACGTGAAAATTTTTTTATACGAGCTTGTAGCAATTGGCTCGTTGTTCCTCTGTTTTCTGCCATTATTTCCTCTTACTTGTGAATTTTTCTTGCCACTCGTAGCTTTGCTGAGTGGGAACGATTATTGGCTTCCAATTCTTCCTTGCTTGGTAAAATCGGCTTCCGAGATACTAATTCCATCTTTGGCTTGAGATCGTCTGGAATAAAAGGCAAACCTTTAGGAACTTCAACTGTAGAAGCTTCCTTAAATAACTGCTTAGTCAAGCGATCTTCCAGCGAATGAAATGTGATGACTGAAATTCTTCCATCAAGAGCTAGAAGTTCAATCGCCTGCTGGATTGATTCATCCGCAGCCCCCAGTTCATCATTGACCTCTATACGGATAGCTTGGAAAATTTGTTTGGCTGGGTGACCTTTTTTCTTGAGCTCCTTAGCCGGTTTGGCAGATTTGATAATCTCTGCCAACTCGGTCGTTGTCTCGATTGGTTTAAGCTCACGCGCCTGTTCAATTTTTCGAGCAATCTGTTTGGAAAACTTGTCCTCTCCATATTTGAAAAAGATTCTTACCAAATCATGGTAGTCGTAGTGATTAACGACTTCATAAGCGGTCAAACTAGCTTCCTGATTCATGCGCATATCCAGTGGTGCATCCTTCTTATAGGAAAAACCACGTTCACGCTGATCTAACTGCGGGCTTGACACACCTAAATCATAACAAATTCCATCAATTTCAGTCACACCTAAGTCATGTAAGCGGTCCTTCAAATGACGGAAATTATCCTTGATGAAGGTGACCATGCCCTTTTCAATGTAAGGCGCCAAACGTTTTTGTGCATTATCAATAGCGTTTTGGTCCTGGTCAAAGGCATATAAATGCCCCTTCTCACTTAACTTACTTAATAAATACTCGCTGTGTCCTGCTCCTCCCAAGGTCGCATCAACGTAAATACCATCAGGTTTTACATCTAGCATATCAATGGTCTCATGGAGCATGACCGTTACATGATGAAATTCTTTTGTCATATCTTATCTATTTTACCACAATTCTGACTAGCTTGCACTCGCTAAAGCAAAAACGTATGTGTCGTGATTTTTGAGAAATCCTAAATTCCCATATAAATATATGCAGATACACGAAAGGGCTAAACATTTTTGTATGCTCAGCCCTTGACAATGATTTTTTCTTATGCTATCATTTTAGTTGACTGAGTAATACAAGTGAGGTTTGTGTTACTCTGCGGAGTTGGAGGCTCATTTCCAACTCCTTTTTTCGTTGTTTTTATATCTCTATTATACCAAAATCAGGATAAATGTCAATTATTCCACGCCAAAAAAGCCCAAATCTCACTAGAAATTTTTGCTTATTTATATTTGTGTTTTCATTAAAATTAGCACTTAAATTATTTCATCTTAAATATCTTTTCTATATTTTTATGTAAACGGGGAAGTTTGTAGTCTTTAGAGTCATTTTTAGGTCGAACACTATCCGCACTGATATGATCCAATGAAGTATACTTATCATAGTCCCTCTTCCATTCTCCAAAAAATAAATCTCTTAATTTTCCTTCACGTTCTAACAATATCATATTCGCTACGGCTATCCCACCTTCACTTGTCCAATACATCCCTCTATGTTTCATTCTATACGTTATTTTTCTATGCTGGCTCTCCATAATCCCAATACCTGACTTTGGAAGTCCTCTCATCTCCGCTGGTTTCGTATACTGAAAATTTCTAATTAATCTACTCGAATAATATTCAAATTTTTCTTGTCCTTCTTCACTACTAACCAAAGATTCTATAGTATCTAGTGAACGCCTTAATAATTTCTTATCATGCTCTCTAATAGCTTGAAATAAGTCTTCTCTCAACTCTCTCGGATAAGACTTTGTAAATTCTTTGATTTCTTTGTTCAAGTGATATTCGTCCCAAAAATGCTCATGCCTCTTAACATTAAATGATTTAGCAATTTCAGTAAATACATGTGGAGTATAACCCTTGCCACAGTCAGAATTGGTAACTAGTACAGTCTCATTTGTAATTTCATATTCATTTTCCAATAAATCTAACAATTCTCTACGAGCTAAGCGATTATCCAATCGGATAAGCTCTTTTTTATTTTCTAGCTCAAAACGATTTGGGCCAATCTGTTTAGAACCTGTATGAACTACAAAATGTGATAAATCCATATTCTTTTTTTCAGAATCATCTTCAGATGTTTTCACATATACACCATCTCCTTCTATGTAGATGATATCTGCTTTAATTTTTTCAATCTTCTTCTCTTCTTTAAAAAATCGATAATCATCCTTTTCTTCTAGTAATTGATTGGCTAATTTAACAACCTTATTGACGGTATCTTTAGTGACAGTTACATTATAAACCATCTCAATTGTCTCTCCTACCTGACGATAGGGTAGTTTTGTAGCTAGAACCGCAGCTTGATACAATAGTTCCTGTGAATGACGTACATTCTTTTCTAATCCTAACATTTCATCAACTGGTATTCTACATTCACCATTCTTATACCAACGTTTTCTAGAAAAGGTCACTTCTCCAAATGTAAAAGCTACTGTACGTTCAGACTGATTTTTACAACGATATCCTTTAGATCTCATACTAGAGCTTATCGACTCATCATACTGTGCAATATGCTGTAAAAAATTTTGTTTTGTCTTTTCTTGTTCCTGGCTACTAAATCTCAATTCATCAAATTGTTTCATACAATTTTTCATTTCCCTTTCAATTCTTATGAAAATTGTATGATTTTTAAAACAAGTCATCAAATTTATTTTTGTTCCAAGAATAAAATAGGCTGTTTCTTTAAATTAAAATCAACGCTCTATTTATTATTGAAAAATACTAAAGTGATTTAGTTGAGTCTCAGAAGTTCAACTGTTTCTATTTCAAGGTAAAAATAAAAGCCTGATATAAGAACCAGGCTCAGTACGGTTATCAAGATTATTATCTCGCAACCAATAGAAGGTATTTTACAACAAAAAATAACAGACTTTATAATTATATTTATATTTATATTTGTAGTTGTAATTATGTTTATATCTGTTTTTTTATTGTAAACTTTCTAGCCACCTATCAAGATAATCTGATGCAGACTTTGCTCCGGCTGCTTTAGCAATCTCATCTAATTTTTTCCGATTGCTTGGTTTCAAAGTAAACTGGAATTGCTTTTTGCGTTCAAAACTTTCAAAGTTGGCTACCTCTGAAACCTGCTCAGGTTGGTGGGTTGCTTCGATAATCTGCGAAATCTCTTTTTCTTTTGGTGTGAATGCCATGACAATCTCCTTCTAATTATATTTATAATTGTATTTGTGTTTATAAATATAATTATATTGTATCATAAATTTTTGAAAAAGTCTGCTCCAGCTCAGTGAAAAACTTTTTGTGTTTTTGATAAAGTTCATGATTCTCCTCCATATCTGCAATAGAGATCTTATCAATCGTGGAATGATTGAATAACTCTTTTGCTGGTACAATTCCTAGAAGGTTATCTGTTCCCTTTTCTTTGGCTTCAAGTCCCAGGGCTTCCAGTAATTCTCTCGATGATCCGTAGTTTGGTCGAATCATATTTGCTAAGAAATATA